>JAICKD010000868.1 GCA_025928125.1 Ktedonobacterales bacterium | reverse complement strand
GCATCTTACGATGGTCCAACTCCCCGCCGTCAACACACCTCAATTCACCTGGGGCCGCAACAAGATGCCGCGTAAGGCGCAGCCCGTCCCGCCGATTTACCAGCCGGAGGTCGTCGCCGAGGCAATCTACTGGGCCGCGCATCACAAGAAACGCCAGCTCTACATCGGCGGCTCGACGCTTACCGTCATCATGGGCAACAAGTTCTTCGCGAAGCTTGGCGACTGGTACCTGGGCCGTACTGGCTACAATAGCCAGATGCGCGACGAGAAGCGGAACCCCAACCAGCCCGATAACCTGTTCCAGCCAGTCGATACCACGCAAGATTATGGGTCGCATGGCGCGTTCGACCAGCGCTCCATTAACCGCAGCTATGAGGTGTGGGCCGCCGAACACAAAGGGATCATCGCCACGGCGCTCGCCGGTATCGCGGGGGTCGCCGTCGCCGGGTCGCTCGTCGCGCTCCGCCGTGGCAGAGGCTAGGCGGCATGGATCGGCCGCATCCTTCCAGCCCACGGGGAAATCGCGATACACCGCCTGGCTGGAGCTATAACCCCTCGGCATGGCGCGAGCGCTGGCTGCTGCTTGCCCTGGCGGCAATTGGCCTGCTCGCTGCGCTCTATACAGCGCTCTCGCAACTGGGCGTCGTCGGCGCGATGGTGGACCCCTTCTTCGGCAGCGCCAGCTCATACGCAGTGACGCATTCGGCGATTTCGCGCCTGCTGCCCGTGCCAGATGGCGTGCTCGGCGTGGTGGGCTATTGCTGCGATCTTGTCTTTGGCGCGCTCGGCGGGGAGCGGCGTTGGCGCACCCGTCCCTGGATCGTGCTGCTCTTCGCCCTCGTGATCCTCGCGCTTGGCATGGTCAGCCTCGCGCTGACGATCTTGCAAGGCGCGGTTATCGGTTCATGGTGTACTGTCTGCCTGATCTCGGCCGCAGTTTCAACGCTGATTCTGGGGCTGGGCATCGGCGAGGCACTCGCCAGTCTGCAATATCTCGCGCTGATCAGGATGAAGGCCGGAGGGGCGGCTGTGTGGCGCGCGCTCTGGGGAGCTACGCCCGCACGCTCGCGCGAACGGATTGCCCCGACTCCAGGCGTCACCGTAGGGAGATAGCGGCTAGTAGACTCAGGGAGAGAGACAAGGCATATGTGGTTCCAACTCGGCAATATCGCGCTGGGCATCTGGTTGCTGGTCGCGCCCGGCGTGCTGCCATCGACCGAATCTGGCGCCGTCATAGCCCGTATCGCGGGTCCGATAGCCATCTGGCTTGGCGTGCTGGCGGTTCGTACCGTCACCCGGCCAATGCGCGCAGTGAATGTGCTGAACGGCATGTTTCTCGCCATCGCTCCCTGGCTCGTGCCGAACACCGGCGCGCTCCTCCTGGCGAGCGTGCTGGTCGGATGGGCCATCATAGTGCTCTCGATCCCGCGGGGAGCCTTGCGCCAGCGCACCGGCGGCGGATGGTGGACTGTTTTTCATCCCGAGATGATTACGCATGTGCCGGAGGAGTAAATGATGCCATCAGTGCTACAGCACCTCATAGTCGCCGATCTCGGCTTTCCGGCATGGCTGCG
>JAICKD010000379.1 GCA_025928125.1 Ktedonobacterales bacterium | reverse complement strand
CCCACGCGCCCCGTGGAAGCGGCCCAGCCGACCAGCACCGGCACCGCGCCCGCCGCCCCGCCAATCACGATGTTCTGCGGTGTCGTCCGCTTGAGCCACATCGTGTAGACCCCGACATAGAAGAGGATCGCGCTGAGCGCTAAGAGCGCCGCCAGAAGATTGACGACCAGGCTCAGCAGCAGGAAGGAGGCGACCCCCAGCGCCAGCCCAAAGACGAGCGCCTGCTTCTCGCCGACCTTGTGGCTGGGCAAGGCGCGGCTGCGGGTCCGGCTCATCACCTGGTCGATGTCGCGGTCCCAGTAGCAGTTGAGGGCGTTGGCGCTGCCCGCGGCCAGCGCGCCGCCGAGCAGGGTCGCCAGCACGACCGGCAGACTGGGCATGCCCGCCACCGCCATCGCCGCCAGCGTCGTCCCCAGCAGCAACACCGTCACATGCGGCTTCATCAGCCCAATGTATGCGTTCACGCTGGCGCGCAGCGACGATACGCGAACACTCGTCACGTTCTGCATACTCGCAGACCTTTCACATCTATCGGTCGAGTCGGAGAAAATCGGTCTATTGCGCCTCACTGGTCAGCCGCGCCTGGCCTGGGCGTACGGGCGCCTCATCGAGGCGCTCAGACGCCTGGAGCCAGAGCCCAAGCATCACGATGACCATAACCGTAATGACCAGCGTTCCGGTGACGCTCATGAGTGCGCCAGCCATGTGTTGGTCTTCCAGCACGGTGATGCTGCCCGGCGCGCGCGGCAGCGCGGCGTAATAGGGATAGATCACTCCCGTCGAGAACATAAAGATGGTATCGAGAATGTTGCTGGCTAGCCCTCCCAGCACCAAATAGGCCGCTCGTCGCGGATAGCTGAGGCGTGGCGTGCCTGGACGCCACGGCAGCACCTGCGACCAGAAGAACAGCCCGGCCCAGAGGAAGCACAGGTGCTGGAACGCATGAATGGTATCATTGCCCAGCGCGGCATCGTAGAGGACGGGCAGGTGCCAGACATAGACGACGACGATAAAAATGCCGAAGCAGGTGGCTGGCGCGCTGAAGAAGCGGCCAATCACGTGTATCGCGCGCCGGGTACTCCGTTTGCGCATCAGCCATTGCAGCGACGCCCGACGCGCGGAGAGCGGTACCGCCCGCCAGAGTGGGAGCGTGGGCATGCCTAGCAGCAACAGCAGCGGCGCGGCCATCATCAGCAGCTCGTGCTGGATCATGTGCGCCCAGAGAAACTGTTCGGCGGCGTCGTCGAGCGCGGATTCGAGCGCGATGAAGAGGACGAGCAGGCCCCCGTAGAAGGACAGGACATGCCACCAGTGCAGTCGGGTCGTCTGGCCGTGCTGGTATGAGTAGATCACCCCGCGTCCATAGAGCAACGCCGCTATCACCAGCCCGGCGATAACAGTTGGCTCCAAAGTCCAGTCGGCCAGCACGCTCCACATAGCACGTTCTCCAGATAATCCGGCTCGGCGCGCCCCTCCTCGGCACAGGGAGGGGCTGGGAAAGCGCCGACTATTGGCCCGGCGGCAGGAACTGCACCATCAACGTGACGAGCACCGGGAACAGCGCCATCCAGTACCAGTAGTAGCCGATAGCGCTCAGGCCCGCCGTCCGGTCGCTGCTATAGCGTCCACGCAGCGCGCGGTGGGTGACGCCAATGCCCAGGAAGATGCCCAGCAGCAGGTGGTAGATATGGTAGCCAGAGAGCAAGATGTAGGTGCTGGCAAACGAGCCATCACCAGTTGTGAAGGGCAGATGCCCCATGAAGCGGATCTGCCCACTGACCGCGGCAATCGCCAGGACGGTGGCCACCGCCATGCAAATCGTCAGCGTTGTTTTACTGCCGCCGCGAAGGCCCATGAACCCGATGAAGAAGAAGATCGCGCTGAGCACGCACAGCCCGGTCAGGATGTAGACGGTCTGGTCATCGGGTAGTTTTGTTCCCTGGGGGAACCAGCCTTCCGCATGGATGGCGCGGAGCCAGACATAGCTTGCCAGCATAAAGACGACGAACAGGACATCGGTTAACACATAAAAGAGCATGCCTCGGCGTAGCTTCAAGTCGTGATCCACGCCGTCGCCGTGTGACGCGGCATGTCCGGAGGCAGGAATCGAACTAGCCATCAACGTCTCCCTGTGAGGTATTCTGCCAGCGCTCTCACATGTGGTGGAGGGCGCTGGCGGGTGGCGGTATCGGTCTATGCCAGGCGCGTCAGCAGCGGGATACTAGCCCACCGCCTGCCCGGCTGATCCTCCTCCGGCCGCTGGTATCTTGGTATCAGCGGGTTCGCCATAATCGTATGGCCCGCTGGCGACGACGGGCATTTCCTCGAAGTTTTCGAGCGGCACTGGGGTTGGTACCATCCACTCGAGCGACTTCGCGCCCCATGGGTTCGCCACTGCCTTCTCACCCGCGACCCAGGATGCGATCACGTTGTAGAAGAAAACAATGATCGACGCAGCCAGAAGATAGGCGAAGATGCTGGTGACGAAGTTGGCGCCCGCAAATATCGGCGCATAGTCGGCGACGCGGCGCGGCATCCCTTGAAGTCCCGCATAGAGCAAGGCGAGGAAGGCCACGTTGAAACCGATCTGCGTACCCCAGAAATGGATCTTGCCCAGCTTCTCGTCCATCATCCGGCCCGTCATCTTCGGGAACCAGAAGTAGACGGCGGCGAAGAAGCCCATCAGCGCGCCACCCACCATCGTGAAGTGGAAGTGCGCGGTGACGAACATGCCGCCATGTAGCTGCACATCCGCAGGCACATCGGAGAGGAAGATGCCGGTGATGCCGCCGATCAGGAAGTTCCAGATGAACGAAAGCGCGAAGAGCATCGCGGTAGTCATCCAGAGGCGTCCGCGCCAGAGCGTGCCAAGCGCCACCAGGAAGATCAGTCCAGTCGGGATGGAGATCATCTCAGTAGTCGCCATGTAGACAGGGCGAATCTCAGGCGCCCAGCCCGAGACAAACTCGTGGTGCGCCCAGACGAGGAAGCTCAGCACCACAACGCCCATGATGCCCAGCACGGCGGTCTTGTAGCCGAAGAGCGGTTTGCGGCCAAAGACGACGAGGATGTCGATCACGATGCCAAAAGCTGGCAAGACGATCAAATAGACCTCGGGATGGCCGAAAAACCAGAAGAGATTTTGTGAGAGCCAGGGGCTGCCGCCGCCCGCGCCAGCCGCATCGCCTCCTACCGCGACGTAGAAGAAGCTGGTCTTGTAGACGCGGTCCAGCAGGATCATCAGCAGGTCAACGGAGAACGAGCTGGTGCCGATGGCTGCCAGCAGCGCGGCGCCAAAGATGCCCCAGACTGTCATCGGCAGCCGGGTCCAGGTCATGCCGCGCGTACGCATCGTGATGACCGTCGTGATAACGTTGACCGCGCCCATGATCGAGGATGCGCCGATGAGTAAGACACCGGCCGCGAATGAGGTCATTCCGACGCCCGTCTGATCGGCGATTGTGCCATAAATGGTCCAGCCAGTCTGCACGCCGCCGCCATCGCCATTCATGATGACCAGCCCCAGGAATGGCGTGAACATGAAGATGACCAGCCCAGGAATCAGCAGCGCGATGCTCAGAGCATTCAGCCGCGGGAAGGCCATATCACGCGCGCCGATCATCAGCGGCACGATGAAGTTGCCGAATGGGCCAATGAAGAACGAGATCGTCGTCAGAATCATAATCATGCCATGCATGCTGACGATGGTATTGTAGGTTCCGGTCGGGAACGCCTTTGCGCCAGGAGTAATCAGCTCGGTGCGGATGAGCATGGCCCCCAGGCCGCCGAGCGCCAGCATAATCATCGTGACGACGAGATACTGTATGCCCACCACTTTGTGGTCGGTGGTGAAGCGGAAGTAGCGCATCACGCCGTCGTCTTTCCCGGCTAGGCGCATCTCTTCTTCGTGGTCGGGGTCTTTGAGGGAGAAGAGCCAGGTGAATGGGTACTTGAAGGCCCCTATGCCAATCAGCCAACCGAGCAACAGGCCAATGAACCCGATGACCAGCGACTGTTGATCGAAGTTGATACCATCTGGCTCATCGCCGACGCCGATGAAGCGCACGACGTATTGCGAGCCGAGAATGAAGCCAATCGCGCCAAGAATAGCCCCGGCGAAGTAACTGGGAACGAGCTTTCGCATTATGCAGCCCAACCTTCCCGTGCGCTATAGGATCGCGTGTCAGCTTCCCGTGCCATCCAGGCCAGAGTATTCACCGGGCTGGAGATGCGCGCCGATTGACCTGCTTGCAGTGTTGCGATCCAGGAATCAAAGAAGTCGGGAGTAACTACCTGTACTGGCGTCTCCATGTAGGAGTGATAGACCCCACAGAGCTCAGCGCAACGCACCTCATACGTGCCGAGCTGCGTCGGGGTGGCGCTGATGTGGGT
>JAICKD010000844.1 GCA_025928125.1 Ktedonobacterales bacterium | reverse complement strand
CAGCGCAGTACCTCGCCAACACTGCTCATTCCCCTCGACACTGTTGTCGGCATGTGCGGCGCCACAGGGCTACGGCGACGCGCCATCACGCAGCCAGTATAGCACTATCACCACGCATCGTTGAACAGAGAACCTCTGCCATATAGTACTGATGGCCGTTTGTGATGATTTCAAGGATGTCGGCTCAGGGCATGTCGCGCGCCCTATCACATGTCCCGCACATCCTGCCGGGCGAGCGGCAACTCGGCCAGCAAATCGCCCGCCAGCAAGCCCGCGTTGCCTAGGTGCGCGCTAATCCGCTGCCCCGCGAGCGCATGCAGATAGACGGCGGCGCAGGCGGCATCGTATGGCGCCATCCCTTGCGCCAGCAGTCCTGCCGTCGTACCAGCCAGCACGTCGCCAGTGCCGGCCGTGGCCAGCGCCGGGTTGGGCGCGCCGTTGATGCGGACAATGCCCTCAGGGGACGCAATCAGGGTGCAGGCACCCTTCAGCACGATGATATGGCCCCAGTCGTGCGCCGCTTCACGGATGACGGTTAGCCGATCAGGGCCGCCACCCGATACCGGACTCCCGCCGCGCAACCGTGCCATCTCACCTGGATGTGGCGTCAGAATAGCGCCGGGTGGCAGCCGCAGCCACCAGTGATCGAGCTTCGCCAGATTGTTTAGCCCATCGGCGTCTACCACCAGGTGCGGGCGCTGCTCAGGCGCGAGCGCGGATAGCCCCGCGAAGAGGCGTTCGAGCAGCGTGGCGGTCGCCTGCGATTGCCCCAGCCCTGGCCCGACGACCAGCGCGCGGTAGCCGTCCAGCTGATCGAGGATGGATTGCGCGCGTGCCTCTGGGGCCGCGCTTTCGGGTGGGAGCAGGGTGTAGGTGATTTCCGGTAACATGGTGGCATAGAATGGCGCCAGCTCGGATTGTGTCGCCAGCGTCACCAGCCCCGCGCCGATACGCGCCGCCGCCCCACAGACGAGATACGCCGCGCCGATATAGTGGGGGGAGCCAGCCAGCGCCAGCGCCTTGCCGAACGTGCCTTTGTTGCTCTCCAGCGGCCGTTTCGGCAGAGTTGGGCCAACCAGATCGTCGTCGAGCATCTCCAGCCCAGCGGCGACGGGCATCGCGGCGGGCAGGCCGATGCTACCCACCTGTAGTTCGCCGACGTAGGATGCGCCAGGGAAGAGCAGCAAACCAACTTTCGGATAGGCCAGCGTCACCGTGAGGTTAGCGGCCAGCGTGCCAGGATCGACCGCGCCTGTATCGGCGTTGAGTCCGCTTGGGAGATCAACGGCGACGACATAGAGGTCAGGCCGCCGTTCGCGCTCGCGGGCGACCAGCGCGCACGCCTCCGCCATCGTCGGAGCCAGCGGACGCGCGTGTCCGGTGCCGAGCAGGGCATCCAGCACGACATCCGCCTGCTCGATCACGTCGTGCAGCCCGGCAAGGTCATCGCCTATGGAGCCAGTGCGCCCGTTGGTCTCGATCTGGCCGCTCTTCCAGTCATAGATGGTGACGCGCGCGCCCCATTCGCCGAGATAGCGCGCCGCGACTCGTCCATCGCCTCCGTTATTGCCAGGCCCGGCGAGCACGAGCGCGTTGAGGCCTGTGACATCACCCTCCAGCCGCGCCTGTATCGCCTCGGCGACGCTACGCCCCGCATGCTCCATGAGCGTTGGCGAGGCCAGCCCGTATTCATGCTCAGCCCGTTTCTCGACCGCGACCATTTCTG
>JAICKD010000244.1 GCA_025928125.1 Ktedonobacterales bacterium | reverse complement strand
TATGGCTTTCGCTGGATATCTTGCGACCGTACGGCGCCTAGATGCAGGAAAGGTTTGATGGCTTCATTGGCCGTGGCCTCATCGTCTCCCGCGTAGCAGAGGAGCACCATAATCTGGGCAGGCATCTGAGGGCCAAAACCCGGGAAGAGCACAATGGTGGAGCTGAGTTCTTCAGGCGCCTCGCGCATGGATCTGGCCCAGGCAGACAGCACGTTTTCCGCGTCGGCCGGATCATAGGTCACCAAACCGCCAACAATCTCTGTGCAGGGCTCAGCGCGGAAGTCAAATGAGGTGACCACCCCGAAGTTCCCGCCGCCGCCACGAATAGCCCAGAACAGATCGGGATGCTCCCGCGCGCTGACGTGCAAGGCGCGGCCATCGGCGGTAATAAGGTCAGCTGCCTCGAGGCCGTCGATGGTAAGCCCATACTTGCGCACCATCCAGCCAATGCCCCCGCCAAGCGTCAGGCCGCCGACACCAACCTGATTGGTATCACCAGATGAGATGGCAAGCCGGTGGGGCGCCAGCGCCTCCGCCACGGCGCCCCAGTGGGCGCCGGCCCCAACGCGCACGAGATGTCGTGCTGGGTCAATGATCTCCACGGTGTTGAAGCGCGCGAGGTCGATGACGAGGCCGCCGTTATTGGTCGCGAGTCCGCTCAGGCCGTGTCCGCCGCTCCGTACGGAGAGCGCTACGTGGCGCTCGCGGGCGAAACGGATTGCTGCGCTGACGTCTTCATTGGTTTGGGCGCGAACGATTGCCGCCGGGCTACCTGCCTGGTTGAAGACGTTGCGCAGCTCATCAAAGGATGAACTGGTAGGCAGAACGACATCGCCCGCTATGCGAGTGGTAAGCTCGTTCAATACCTGAGGCTGCATGGATGAAATGTCCTTTCCTGGATTGCTCCCATTGTTATACAGATGGAAGGGTGTCAGCCCTCATCAACATCGGCATAACAATACTGCCCGCAGGGTCTTCCTCATGCGTCGGGCTTCTCCCCGTGAGATCTTGCGGTATGCAATCTTGGCTTGTCTGTAGCTCGCCCATTGCGATCTTGAAGGGATCGTCACGGATTTCGCGGGAGGCTCATCCTCCCTGCCACGTCGTTTCGATTTCCCCCTTCACTACTTCGTCGGATTCCGACGACGGAATGTGACGAGAGAATGAAACTGCTAGGCGAACCGCTACGGCGAGGCGCGCGCCTCCGCTTGGGCCGCTGACACCATGGCGCGATTTGGCTTGTTCGTACGTCATGTGAGGTGGTAGAACGCGATGAAGGACGATAAGCCATGAAGGATAACAACCCAATGGACCAACGGAAACACGACGCTCTGGCGGATCGATTCGAGACTGAGCGCTCACACCTGCGGGCAGTGGCCTACCGGATGCTCGGCTCCCTCTCAGACGCGGATGACGCCGTGCAGGAGTGCTGGCTGCGACTCAGCCGCGCCGACACGAGTAGCATCGAGAACCTGGGCGCCTGGCTGACGACGGTGGTTGGGCGGGTCTGCATCGATATGCTGCGCGCGCGCCAATCCCGGCGCGAGGAGTCGCTCGGGTACGTCGAGCCTGAACCCGGCGTAAGCACAGGACGTGAGGACACAATCGACCCGGAGGAAGAGGCGCTCCTGGCGGACTCGGTGGGGCTGGCGCTGCTCGTAGTACTCGATACGCTGAATCCGGCGGAACGTCTGGCGTTCGTGCTGCACGACCTGTTCGACGTGCCTTTCGAGGAGATCGCACCGATTGTGGACCGGTCGCCGGACGCTACACGGCAGCTCGCGAGCCGCGCGCGTCGCCGGGTGCAGGGAACTGGCGCGGTCCCTGATGCGGATCTGGCTCCCCAGCGCACCGTCGTCGATGCCTTCCTCGCGGCATCACGCGCCGGAGATTTCGAGTCGCTGCTCAGGCTCCTCGATCCTGAGGTCGTCTTCCGCGCTGACCGCACCGCTGTGACTACGGGCGCCAGCGAGGAGATGCGTGGAGCGGTGTCCGTGGCCAAGCAATTCCTGGGGCGCGCTCAGGCAGCGCGCCCGGTGCTCGTCAATGGGGCAGTGGGCGTTGTCGTGGCGCCACGCGGACGCCTGTTCGTGGCGGTCCAGGTGACCATCAAAGAGGGCAAGATTACCGAGATCGATGCGATTGCCGATCCAGAGCGTCTGCGCATGCTCGATCTGGCGCTCCTGCCCCCTGGGGACCGCTAGCCCCCGGACTGCCTATGGCCTCCATAGTGGCGCTGCGCCTGCGTTGGCTGTTGCTCTCCGCTGTCGCCTTCTCCGCTCGCCTCATCTTCGGGGAAGAGCGAGAGATGCACTACCGCGCCATCGTAGACCAGCCCCGCGCCTGAGACATGGCTGCCGACCAGCCGCGCGTCCGCGCCCAGGCCCGGCGACGGATGCACCTGGATATCCGCTGCCAGCGCATCGGCCAGCAGCCGCGCCTCGCCGACGTTGATAGCGTTATCGCCCGCATCGCTCGTCTCGCCGCCACTGGATGCGGCGTCCAGCGCCTCGACGGCGTAGCTGCGCGCCAGCTTCTCCCAGTAGGCGTCGGCCAGCGCCTCATCGGTGAAGATTTCCGCGCCGAGCACGTTGGCGCCAACCACGGCGACGAATCCCAGCGCGCCCTCTGGCCGCTTCAGCGTCCCCATCGTCTCGGCCAGTTTGTTGGCCCGTTCCGGCGACTTATACAGCGTATCCATCGCGTCTGACGATGAATACGAGCCGGTGGACGTCATCCGCGCGGAGACTTCGCCCCAGACCGCGCCCTGATCCGACCGGTGGCCGCGACCCGACGACAACGACGCCGTCACCGCTTTGGCGTGCATCCTGCGTAGTGACGCATAGCCAGCCTCGTCCGAGGTGAACGCGCGCGCCGCCGTCTGCCGTCGCGGCGTGGGCGCCTGCGCGACGTTGGCGTCCATCGAGACAGGCGCATCGTCGTCATCAACATTGGCGTAGGCGGCATAGGCGCCCGAGTCATGCCAGCGCCCTGCCTCGACACACGTCACCGGGATTGGTTGCGTCACGTGCGCCGCCACCAGGATAGTCGTATTCAGCACGCGATTCTGTAGCCCACCAATGACCTGCTCGCCGCCCACCAGCACCACGGGCGTCTCCGCCGTGCTGGTCGCAACCAACTCCGGCACCGTCGCCTGCGCCTGCTCGGTCACGGTCACCAGACCGAGCTTCAACGCCTCTTCCAGCGGCAGATAGCCGCTCTGCCGCTTCACCTGCTCCTTCGCGGGCAGTAGGGGGATGAGCGTTAGCCCACCCGCATGTAGCGCCTCGCCCGCGCGCACTCCTTCGATCAACTCGCGCACCGCTGTCGCGACCGCGCCGCTCTCTTGCCCCGCGGCCACACTGGAAAGATCATCTGGCATGCCCTGCCAACCTTTCTCCCGGCTTCGCGCGCCGGGTAGCCCAATGCCACTGCGCCATCCCCAGGGCAGGGAGCCAGCGCATGCGCGAGCAATGGCGGCTCAACCGAACGGAGACGGTCGCGGTACAAACGAACTACGTTCTGGCGCGTGATGAGTTGCAAGAGAGCATTGCGGTTGCGCGTGACGCTGCTTTGAATGGCCTTCCTCCAGGCGATACTACTCTAGGACCGACGCAACGTGGCGTTCAGAAAAGCGAGCGTTCGCTCCCATGACAGGGCAGCGGCGGCGGCATCGTAGGCATCCGGGCGATTTGGCTCGAAGAACCAGTGTGTGGTTCTAGGATAGGTATAGAAGTTGGTCTGTTTGCCCGCCGCGTGAAGCTCTCGCTCCAACTCCGCCACCGACTCTGGCGGCTCGAATGGGTCGTTCTCCGCGAAGTGGCCAAGATAGGCGGCCCGTGCGGCGGCAAAGTCCAGGCCAGTATAGGTGGCATAAAAGAGCACGACGGCGGCGACCTGCTCGGGCGCTTCAACGGAGGTAGCGAGCGCATAGGCGCCGCCCATCGAGAAGCCGACCAGACCGACCCCGCTAGGGCCATCCGCCGGACTGGTAGCGCCGTGCTCCCGTAGGAATTGCATTGCCCCCTGGATGTCGCCGCGCACCCGCTCCTCCTCCTGGTTCAGCGCCGAGCTCAACGTCTCCGCCTCCTCGACCGACGCGGTCGACTTACCGCGATAGAGGTCAGGGGCAAGTGCGACGTACCCTGCCTCTGCCAAGCGGTCGCAGACCTGGCGAAACGGCTCCGTCAGCCCCCACCACGCATGCAGGGCCAGCACGCCTGGCCCTGTTGCGGCATCTGTTCCATTTGGCGTCGCCAGGTAGCCCGGCGCGGTCGCTCCGTTGGCTGCATACTCGATCATCCGTCCTGTCATGCTGTCCTCCTGCTCATCGCGATCTCAGGGCAAGATACCCATTCGCTCGCACTTCTCATGCTCACACGCGAAAGCGGAAGGCATGGGCCGTCTGGACCCACCCGTATCGTCTCGTTTCATATTGGTTTCGTTTCGGCTTGTGGTGGAGACCCTTTCCCCCAGCCCCTCCCCTAAAAGGGAGGGGAGCCAGAAAATCAGAATTGCAACAACCACTTGACAACATCACCTGTGCGCCATATACTATGTGCAACATACTGTATGTCACACAGTAGGTGAAACCGATGAACGATGAACTGCTCGACAACTTGCGGCTGGAGCTACGGCGCGGCTACCTGATCGTTGCGGTGCTCGCGCAACTGCGGACGGAGTACTACGGCTACGAGCTGCGCAAGGCGCTGGCCGACCAGGGCATGGACATTGAGGAGAACACGCTCTATCCACTCCTGCGGCGGTTGGAGACGCAGGGGCTACTGGAGAGCGTCTGGCGGGAGGAGAACAAGCGCAACAAGCGTTTCTATCGCCTCTCGCGCGAAGGCGAGGCAATCCTCGCGCAGCTGCTGGACGAGTGGCGCGCCATCGATGCGACACTGGAACGTATCGTCGCCGGAGCAACGCCGCTGCCCAGCCTGGAGGACTAAGGATTCGGATGACGATGGAGGAGCAACCATGAACCTACTCGATCGCTACGTGCGCAACGTCAGAACATACCTGCCAAAATCGCTCCCGGAGACCCAGCGGGACGACATCGTCAACGAGCTTTCGGAGAACATCCAGGCACGGATGGACGACCGCGAGGCCGAGTTGGGCCGATCGCTGACCGAGGACGAGCAGGAGGCTATCCTCCACGAGTATGGCCACCCGATGATCGCGGCGGGACGCTACCAGACGAACCAGGAGGCGCGCGTTGTGTTCGGGCGGCAGCTCATCGGCACGACGCTCTTCCCGATCTACCTGCGGGTGCTCTGGATTGTCATGGCGATCTCGCTGGCAATCTATGCGGTGGTGTTGGTCGGGCTTGCCATCAGCGGCAATCCGCTCAGTGTCGGCGATGTCATAACCACTGTCATCATGCAGGTCGCCATTCAGGTCGCGGTCATCACGGGAATCTTCGCCGTGGCGGACAACTACCTGCCGATGATGGAGTGGAGCGCGAAGGGTCTGCCCGTAGCCGTGCCGCAGACTCCGGCCCCTGCACGTCAGGGAGCGCGGATTCCACGGATGGAATCGCTCGGCGAGATCATTGGGATCGTGGTACTGGTGGGCTGGTTCTGGTTCGCATTCGACCGGCCGTTCCTGCTCTTTGGCCCGGCGCTCGGCGGCTATCAGCTTGGGCCGGTTTGGCAGCAGGTGGCCATCCCGACGCTGCTGGTGCTGGCGGTGAGCGTCGCGCAGGCGGTCGTCAACCTCTTCCGCCCGGAGTGGGTGCGGATGAAGCGGGTAGTGCGCGTGCTGACGGATATCGGCGCGCTGGGGATCGTGGCCTATCTGCTCCAGGCAGGGGCGGGCCAGTGGGTTGTTGCCGCCAGTGGCAGTAGTGTCAGCGCCAGCGCGCTCAGCAGCGTCAACGAGTTCGTCCACT
>JAICKD010000431.1 GCA_025928125.1 Ktedonobacterales bacterium | reverse complement strand
TCAGCTCGTCGGAGATGACGACGTCCTGCTCGCCGAGAATCGTCTCGAAGAGGCCACCGTTGGCGTCGAAGCACGAGCTGTAGAGAATCGTGTCTTCCGTGCCGAGGAAGGCGCTGATGCCCCGCTCCAACTCCTTATGGATTTCCTGGGTGCCGCAGATGAAGCGCACCGACGCCAGCCCGAACCCCCATGTATCGAGCGACTCCTTCGCCGCCGCGACCAGCGCCGGATGGTCGGCGAGGCCGAGGTAGTTGTTGGCGCAGAGGTTCAGCACTTCCTTGCCGTCGGCCACACGCACATGCGCGCCCTGTGGCGAGGCGAGCACGCGCTCGTTCTTGTAGAGGCTGGCTGCCCGAATCGCGTCGAGCTCGCCCTTGAGTTCGTCCCGTACCGTTGTGAACATCTATGTCTCTCTTCCTTTTGCTGTATTCGACGATTAGATGCTCTCGGCCTTGAAAGGCCGGAGTAAACTTCAGAAAGGCTTAAAAGCCCGTCAGCGCCCTGCGCGCTGCTCGCCGTGTGGCGGCGAGACGGCCATTCATGGCCTATTCTCATCTGCTCCGGCCATTTATGGCCGAGAGAGCTAGAGTGCCGTTGGCTCGGCCCAGCGCAGAATCACCTTACCCGCGTCACCGCTGCGCGCCGCCAGGAACGCCTCCTCGTAGTCTTCGTAGCCGAAGCGATGGGTGATGACCGGCGAGATATCCAGCCCCGATTGCAGCATAACCGACATCTTGTACCACGTCTCGTACATCTCGCGCCCGTAGATGCCGGAGATGGTCAGCATATTGAAGATCACCGTCGTCCAGTCAATCGCGTACTCCGTCGTCGGCGTGCCAAGCATCGCGATGCGCCCGCCGTGCGACATATTGGCGATCATATCGCGGACGGCGCTCGGATTCCCCGACATTTCGAGGCCGACGTCGAAGCCCTCGGTCATCCCCAGTTCCTGTTGCACGTCGGCCAGGCTCGTCTGGCGGACATCGATGGCCTTTGTGACGCCCATCCGCCGCGCCATCTCGAGCCGGAACGGGTTCAGGTCGGTAATGACGACGAAGCGCGCGCCCGCGTGGCGAACGACCGCCGCCGCCATGATGCCAATTGGCCCGGCGCCAGTAATCAGCACGTCCTCGCCGAGCACCGGAAACTTCAGCGCGGTATGGACGGCGTTGCCGAAGGGGTCGAAGATGGCGGCGACATCGAGATCGACGCCGGGGAAGTGATGCCAGACGTTCGTCATCGGCAGGGAGATGTACTCCGCGAAGGCTCCCGGACGCTGGACGCCAACGCCCTGGGTATGCGCGCAGGCGTGGCGCCGCCCGGCCATGCAGTTGCGGCAGCGCCCGCAGACGAGATGCCCCTCGCCGCTGACGATATCGCCGGGATGGAAGTCGTTGACATTCGATCCAACCTCGACGACCTGGCCGACGAACTCGTGGCCGATGACCATCGGGACGGGAATGGTGCGCTGCGCCCAGGCGTCCCAATTATAGATATGCAGATCGGTGCCGCAGATGCCCGCGCGCAGAACGCGGATCAGCAGATCGTTGATGCCAACGGTTGGCTCAGGGACATCTTCGAGCCACAGCCCAGGTTTGGCCTCTTTCTTGACCAGTGCCTTCATCGATGTGTATCTCCATTGATAGCCATCACGTACTCATCAGAGCGCAGGGAGTCTCTGGCGGCTCCTAGTCGGGCATATGAACACATGGGCATACGCGACGCTGCGCTGCATGCCTTCATTCTGCCATTGCCGTCCAGCGCCGTCAATGTGACACAGGCGGCAACGCTCTACCCACCCGTCAGCGTGGGAATTGGGGGCGATGGGTGCGACGAGCGCTTGAAATCATACGGAACGCCAGCATGCCAAAGCCAGCGGCTGCCGCCAGCGCGGCAATAATCCCAACCACCACATCAATCGCATCCGACGCTCCCAGCGTATCGGCGATGAGCGCGGCAAGCACGCCGACGACGACGACATTGATGGCGCCGACCAGTGTGGGTGTCCCGGCGACGATGCGGCTGACGCGGAGGGTCTGGTTTGCGCCGTAGACCTGCAGAATGCTTGCCTCATCGTCATAATGTGGAGTTATGAAGTATGGCTCCAGCTCTGGCGCGAGCTCCAGGTAGGCGTGGCGGAGGCGATTCATCCCGCCGATTAGTCGGAAGTCCTCAGTGTTGCAGTCGCCCAGGCGGATAACTGTCGCCACGCCCACCAGCAGTACGATAGGCAGCACCAGCAGCGCGAAGAGGCGAAAGCCCGGCCCAAAGGCGTTGATCTGGGCGACCAGGGCCAGCGCCACGACCGACGCCGAAAGCACCGTGATGAACATCGAAGCGCGACTAAAGACCTCGTTCCAGGTCATGCTGCGGGTGGCCAGCAAGCTCCAGTGCTCAGTCGCCAGAATCTGCGTGCGCACCGCATCGGTGACGCCGCTCCGGTCGGAAAGCGCGGGTGCGGAAGTCATCTGGTCGTCCATAGGTCGCCTCCTTCGGCGCAGTGCCGGAGTTGTTCAGGCCGCAGGCGAACGCCAACCCGACACAGGCCTGGATCACCAGGGCGCGGGGAGTCTGGCGCCTCTTCGCGTCATAGTACACTAGATCACGGGCCTGTTACACCAACGCTAGGGGGAGGCCTGTCGCCTGATACCGCAGCTATCTACACCATGCGGTCGGCGGCGCGCTGGGCATAGATAGAGGCAATCAAATCATCCACGCTCTCATCTTCTGGCCAGTCCGAAAATGCCAACGTGCGCAAATCGTAGATCGGATTAATTTGCTGCTCACGGATGATCTCATCTATCGAGCGCGATTTCCAGAAGCTCTCGTTGGCACGGTCGAGCGCCTTCTCGTCAGGAACCAGCGATTCGGTGAGTCTGCGCAAAACTTCCTGCTGCTCCTGCGGAGGGAGGCTGCGGACGGCCGCGAGAATGTCTTCAATGTCTGAAGCCATGATGAACCTCCCTTCAGCAGCGTTTCGTGTAGGATATATTAACGCCATTGTAGCATAACACAATCTGGCGCTCAGCTTACCACCGTCACCAGCGCCTCACGCACCTGACGCAGCGCGTCGAGATGCTGGTCGAGCGACTGGAAGCCCAGGCCCATCGTGTTGACGCCCAGGTGTGTCGCGCCGAGCGCCTGCCAGTCTGCGGCGAATTGCTGCCAGCCCGACTCTGCTGTGCGACTGAGTGTGAGCCGCACCTCGATGCCTACCGCGCTCTCCTCGCGTCCCGCCTCGCGGATATAGCCACGGAGCGATTCCATCAGCGCGCGGGCGTGGTCGTTCGGCGACATCTGCGGGAACCAGCCGTCGCCGATGCGCGCCACCCGGCGGAGCACCACATCTGCCGCCCCACCGATCCAGATGGGGATACGCCGTTGCGCGGGCAACGGATTGATGCCCGCATCCTCGACCGTATGCCAGCGTCCCTGGAAGTTGATAGCCGTCTCGCCCCAGAGCGCGCGCAGCAGCGCGATCTGCTCCTCGATGCGCGCGCCACGGTTGCCAAAATCCTCGCCGAGCGCCTGATACTCGACCGCGTTCCAGCCGACGCCGACTCCCAGCCGCAGTCGTCCGCCGCTCAACACATCCACCTCCGCCGCCTGTTTCGCCACCAGCGCCGTCTGCCGCTGCGGCAGAATCACCACGCCCGTCACCAGCTCCACCCGCCGCGTGACTGCCGCCAGATAGCCAAAGAGCACGAAAATCTCGTGAAACGGTGTCTCGCTGGTATAGGGGCCGCTCCAATCGGGACGCGACGCTGTATTCGCGCCCAGCACATGATCGTAGACCAGAATGTGCTGGTAGCCCATCGCCTCCACCGCCTCAGCGTAGTCGCGGACGGCGGCGGGATCATTGCCAATCTCAGTCTGTGGGAAGATTGCTCCAAGACGCATTAGAAGACTCCTTAATGCAGAAATGCGGATAAAATATCACTCTGTG
>JAICKD010000109.1 GCA_025928125.1 Ktedonobacterales bacterium | reverse complement strand
CTGAGCGCGCGCCAGTCATCGCGCAGCGCCAGCTCGATAGCCGCCGCCGGAAGCATAAAGAGCAGGCTCCAGCGCGTGGCGGAGGTCGCGGCCACCAGCGCCGAATGCCTGCGGATCAGCGGCGCGCCGACGACCGTGAACAGCGCCCAGCAGAGCGCCGAGAGCACGAGCAGCCCATCGCCTAGCAACGCCGCCTCGCGGTTGGCTGAACTGCCGCTTTCCGTGGCCGTCTGCGCCGCGACGACGATGGCGACACCGACCAGCGCCAGCAGCATACCCGCCACCACCGGCCAGCGCGGTCGCTCGCCCAGCAGCATCCACGCCAGCACGACGACGAAGACCGGCGTAACCGTCGTCAGTAGTGCGCCGTCGTGGGCGCTGGCCAGCGCGGTGCCGAGAAACTGCGTGATGATGGTCGCGGCGACGATGCCTCCCAGCGCGATGGCGCGCCAGCGGTCGCCGGATGTCCACGTTGGGGCAGCCAGTGTTGGATTGCGCCGGGCCGCCAGCCAGAGGGCCAGTGTGAGCGCCGCGCCGCCGATGATGACCCGCAGCGCGCCCAGCGTGACCGGGGGAATCAGCCCGAACCCGGCGCGACTGACGACGTACATGCCGCCCCACAGGCACGCCGCCAGCAGCGGATCGATCCCGGCGCGCAGGCGGCCCAGCGATGTCATGGCGCTAGCTCATTCGCGGCTGAATGGTGGAGCGCAGCCACGAGCCGACGACGCGGACGAACTCGTCGGGCAGCTCATCCTGTGGCAACCCGCCGCAATCGAAGACGCGCAGATCGGTGCGCGGGTTGAGCTGGCGGAAGGCGCGCGCATGCTCCAGCGGCGTGAAGCGGGCATTCTTGCCCCAGAGCAGCAGGATGGGCATCGCCAGCCGCATGTACTCCTCATCTATGGGCGTATCGAGTGCGCCGGAGATGAAGCTGGCGGGGGCATAGCGCGCGTTGGGCTGGTGCGCCAGCGTGTAGTAATAGTCGATCATGTCGTCGCTGATCTCCTCGCGGCGCTCATAGACCATGCGCAGGTAGTAGCGGATGGACAGGCGCGAGGCGATGGCGTTATACATGGACTGGCCCAGCAGCGGCGAGCGCAGAATCGCGCGCCAGAAGGCATGGCTGCTATCGTCCGGGTCGGAGGCGAGATCCTGGATGCCCGTCGGCTGAATCAGCGCCAGCCGGTCGAAGAGGTCGGGCCGCTCTGCCGCCGCGCGCACGGTGAACGCCGCGCCCAGTGTCGAGGCGATCACCTGCACCGGATGGTCCATCGCGCCGACGACCTGCCGCACGAAGTCCTGGATGAGAGCGACGTAGAGGTCGGGCGTATAGACGATGCGCGGGCGATCCGAGAGGCCGAAGCCAAGCAGGTCGAACGCATAGACGCGATGGTGCTCGGCAAGCTGCGCGAAGACGCGCCGATACTCGAACGACGACGCGCCCGCATAGATGCCGTGGATGAGCACCAGCGGCTCGCCGCGCCCGCGTACGGTATAGCTGATGCCGCCGCGCGTCCAGGTGTAGCGGCCGTGTTCGCCTTCCAGCACGCTATATGGTTCGCCCGCCGACGCCTCGGCGAGCCGATTGGCTAGCGCCAGCAGACCGATGCCGCCCGCCGTCGCCAGCGCCGCGATCTGCCATGCCGCTGGCCGCCGACGCCTCTCCTCCACCTGCTCACCGTTCCACATGCGGCCTTCCTCCTGCCATGCTTGTGCTGTGCTTGCGCTGTGTCTATGTGCCACGCGACCTCCCGCCGCGCCGTCATTGTACCCCAAGGAGTCCCGATGGAGGCGAGATGGTACCCTCGCCACATTATCCTCATATATCTTTGTCTCTATATCGTAACGTGCGGGAGCACGGCTACGCCTCAACGAGACGCGCCGTTATCCGCCGTGGGCTGTGTTGCGCCCGGTGACGAGATCGACGGCGTGAGGCAGCACCGGCACGATCACCTCCAGGCATTCACGCACGCCTCGCGGGCTGCCGGGCAGGTTGACGATGAGCGTCGTCCCGCGACATCCAGCCACGGCGCGCGAGAGCATGGCGAACGGCGTCTGGAGCAGGCTTTCCTGGCGCATGGCCTCGGCCAGCCCCGGCACGAGCCGGTCGATCACGGCGAGTGTCGCCTCGGGCGTGACGTCGGTTGGGCTGAGGCCGGTGCCGCCGGTCGTCAAAACAAGGTTAAGCTGGAGGTCGTCGGCCCAGTGGCGCAGGACCGATTCGATGGCGGCGCGGTCGTCGGGGACGATGCGTTGGTCCGCCACGTCGGCGGAGAGCGGAACCGCCGTCACGATCTCGCGAATCGCCTCGCCAGAGGTATCCTCACGCTGGCCCGCCGCGCCCAGCGTGCTCACGGTCAAGATTCCCACGGTAATCATTGCGTATCTCCTCACGCGGGCGGTTAAAACCGCGCCTCTCTGGCCTGCGGCCACGAAGTCCGCCTGCGCGGACTCCAGACCGCATCTCATTTGGACAATCGGTCATAGACTAGTTCTATGGAACCCGCGAAGGCGGGTTTTGTGGCGGAGCGGAGCGAGGCCCGCAAGGCGCGGTTTTAACCGCCCGCGCTTTTCGACATCCCTGGAACCGAGCTATGGCCGAGGGCGGGTTGACCCCTCGCTAACAACCAACCGATTGACAGCGTACACAAGCAATGTTACACTACTCGTGAGCCTTGGCTCTCGCCCTGGGGCATCATGGCGTCGGGCTTCGACCCGTAGAAACTCCCGGCTTCAACTGGGGGAGATGTCACACTAGAAACGTCCGAAGTATGTCGGACGCATCCCGTATATTTCCGGGGATACGGCCCGGATGTATCTACCAGGCGACCGTAAATCGCCCGACTACGAGATGAAGTGCATCTAGGGTTCCGTGCCTGCCTGCTCCACGCGCAGCATCGGCGCAGTATCGCGTCGTCCATCATCTGGATGTATCATAGCGGCGCGCATTCGTGAGCGGCAGCAGTCTGGTCCGAGCGATGCAGGCATGTCGGTTCCGCGCGAGATCATCGACATTATGGCGCGGCACTGTGCATGTTACACCACGGGGAAGAAAAGCCCGGATGGTAGGTTCACTCCCGCAGAACGACCTACCACCGGGCTACTGTTTTTCCGGCGGTAGGTTGGGCGATTCGCATCGTCGGCTGGTGTCCTTTTCAGGAGGTTTCTCTCCATGGCCTCTGAGGTCGCGCCAGAGTCAACCGCATCGTCTTCGTCTTCGCGCGTCGGTAGTACCTTTGCCACGATTATGAATCCCGGACGTCGCGGCAGCAGTCATCGTATCGAGTTCATCGCGGGCCTGACGACCTTCGTCACGATGGCCTACATCATCTTCGTCAACGCCAGCATCATGCAGGCCGCCGGGCTGAACTTCGATGCCCTCGTTATCGGCACGATCTTCTGCGCCGTCGTTCCCACGCTCTTCATGGGGTTGTGGGCTGATCTACCGTGGGCGTTGGCCCCTGGCCTCGGCTATAACGCCCTCTTCGCGTTTACCGTCGTCGGCCAGCGTCACTTCCCGGTGGGCGCGGCGCTCGCGCTCGTCTTCCTGGATGGCCTCGCCTTCCTGCTGATCGTCATCGGACCCTGGCGCGAGTCCATCATCAAGGGGATTCCGCTGCCGATCAAGCTGGCCGCTGGCGCTGGCATTGGCCTGTTCATCGCCTTCATTGGCCTCTCCAATGCGGGCATCATCAAGTTCAGCGCCTTCGCCGACCTCAAGGCCGGGCAGACGGTTCCCTTCGGCGACGCCTTCGGGCTGCCCGGACTCAGTGTACTCAACGACCCCGTCGTCATCGTCGCCTTCGCTGGGCTGTTGCTGACGGCGCTGCTGATGGCGTGGCGGGTGCGTGGCGCGTTGCTGATTGGCATCCTGGCCACGACGGCGATTTGCTGGGTCGCGTCCATCGTCAACACATCACTGCGCGGGCAACTGCTGCCCAATGCGCCGAAGAACCCCACGGGCGTCGCTGACTTCATTGCGCTGCCCAACCTGGGCCAGTTCTGGAGCCAGCGCGGCCTGATCGATTTCGGCTCGCTCTTTAGCGGCAATCTGGCGACCGGCGCGATCATCCTCTTCTTTGTGACGTTCCTGGTCACGGATATGATGGACTCGCTCGGCACCTTCAGCGGCCTGGCTACCAAGCTCGGCATCCTCGATAAGGAGGGCAACTTCCCGCATTCGGGGCGCGCGCTGATCGTGGACGCCGCCGCTGGCATGTTTGGCCCGATCACCGGCAACGCCACCATCGCGACGTTCATCGAGAGCGCGGCAGGCGAGAGCGAGGGCGGCAAGACCGGCCTCACCTCCGTCTGGGTCGCGATCTTCTTCCTGCTCACGCTCTTCCTGGTGCCGTTCATTGGGCTGGTGCCGCCGGTGGCGACGGCTCCGGCGCTGATCGTCGTCGGCTTCCTGATGATCGAACCAATCGTCAAGATCGGCTTCGATAGCATCACTGATGGCCTGCCCGCCTTCCTGGCGCTGCTGTTCATGCCGCTGACCTACTCCATCGCGGACGGCATGTTCGTCGGCATCGTCAGCTATGTCGTGCTCAAGACGCTCACCGGCAAGATTCGCGAGGTCAGCTGGATCATGTGGGTCTTTGCCGCCTTACTGCTACTCGCCAAGATACTCGACGCGGCGAGTTTGTAGGCCTCTCCCCCTACCCCCTCCCCTAAAAGGGAGGGGCCGCATGGGAAAGTTACTAGACGCCTCCTGTCAGTTATTGGCAGGGGGCGATTTTTTTGTTCGGAGCATGCGCGCTTGCATACCAATTGTTGTGAGGTTCTTGGCGCAGACCCTCTCCCCCGACACGGGGAGGGGCCAGAGGAGTGCTTCTGCTTCCCCTCTCCCTGCAAGGGGGAGGGGCTAGGGGAGGGCGCTTTGGCACAGTGAGTGCGACGCGAAACCAGTTTATGGACGCTCCACTCTCTCAAAATGGAGGCTCGCATGATTGAGGTATTGCGCGACTTTCCCGCCAATGTGGTTGCCTTCAAAGGCACGGGCCGTATCACGCGGCAGGACTATGAAACGGTCGTCATCCCAGCGGTCGAGGCGGCGTTTCAGCGGAACAAGGCGATCCGCCTGTACTACGAGTTTGCCCCCGACTTTGTAGGGCTCGATCCCGGCGCCATGTGGGAGGACTTCAAGGTCGGCATGGAACACTACACACACTGGGAACGGATCGCGATTGTCACCGATATGGACTGGATCAGCAATGCGCTGAAAGTCTTCGCCTTCCTGATGCCTGGCGAGATACGCCACTTCCCGCTCGCCGACGCCGAGCAGGCGCGTGTGTGGATTGTCAGCCCTGCCGCGCCGGCAGACCACCCATCACCTGCGGACACAGCAGACAATCCGTGAACACACGGCTGACGGTTAAAACCGCACCTGAACGGCCTCGCTAACGCTCTGTCACCCAGTCCGCCTGCGCGGACTTCCCGGACTGCGTGCCTTCAGGAACATCCTCGGCGCACGTCCCGCAGCCCGCGAAGGCGGGCTTTGTCGCCGCGGGCGCTTAGGCGCGACTTTAGTCGCCAACTTCCTGGCAAGCGAAAGGCCCGGCGCCATACGACACCGGACCTCGAAAATACCACCAAAATACCGATTTACTATTCCAGATAGTCCTTGAGCTTGCGGCTGCGGCTCGGGTGGCGCAGCTTGCGGAGCGCCTTCGCCTCGATCTGGCGGATGCGTTCGCGGGTCACTTTGAACTCTTTGCCGACCTCTTCGAGCGTGCGGCTGCGGCCATCATCCAGCCCAAAGCGCAGGCGTAGCACCTCTTGCTCGCGCTGGGTCAGGCTGCCGAGGGCATCTTTCACCTGCTCGCGCAGCAGTTGGTGGCTGGCGGCCTCTGCTGGGGCGAGCGCGCCATGGTCCTCGATGAAATCGCCGAGGTGGCTGTCATCTTCCTCGCCGATAGGCGTCTCCAGGCTCACTGGCTCCTGGCTCACCTTGATGATCTCGCGCACCTTATCCGCCGTAATCTGCATCTCCGTGGCGATTTCCTCGGCGGATGGCTCGCGGCCAAGCTCCTGCAGCAGACGGCGGCTCGTGCGAATCAGCCGGTTGATCGTCTCGACCATATGCACCGGGATGCGGATGGTGCGGGCCTGGTCGGCGATGGCTCGGGTGATAGCCTGGCGAATCCACCAGGTGGCATAGGTCGAGAACTTGAACCCTTTGGTGTAGTCGAACTTTTCGACGGCGCGGATGAGGCCGATATTGCCTTCCTGGATCAGGTCCAGCAGGCTCATGCCTCGGCCGATATACTTCTTGGCGACACTCACGACGAGCCGGAGGTTGGCTTCGGTCAACTGACGCTGCGCTTCTTCGGCATCAAGCATGATGCTCAGATGCTGCGTGGCGAATGGCTTCGTGCGCTCCCGTCGGCCACGCTCCATACGCTTGGCCAGCGAGATTTCCTCATAGGCGGAAAGCAGCGGCACGCGGCCGATCTCCCGCAGGTACATGCGCACCGGGTCGTCCAGATTGCTTTCCATCTCACCGGTCAGCGCGCTAAAGCTCTCGCGCAACTCATCCCATTTGTGGCTGCCAGTGGTCCCGGTATCGTCTTCCCCGGTCTCCACCGCCGCCCAGGAACTCTTTGAAGGGTCTAGCGGATCGATTGCCATGTCTTCATCCTGTAGTTTGAACAAGTCGCCGACTGCGTCGTCGTCGGAGACCAGCATGGTCTCTCGTCCGGCGACAGATGCGCCAAGAAGCCCGGACGACAGGAACATGAACGGATCATCGCTCGCAAAGTCGTCCTCGCCAAACACCTCCTCTTCGTCGTTGTCGTCATTCTCGTCATTCTCGTCATTCTCGACGGGAACCACAAACGTGCCGTGCGGTTCGCCAGCCACACGCAGCAGCGCCAGCCCCGGCAGCACACGCCGGGACGACGCCTGTGTAACGGGCGCGCTATAGGACGTTTCCGCTTCAGAAATCGCCGTCGCTGTAGTCGCTGTATCCGACGACCACGATGCATTAGACAGAGTATCAGCCTGTCTCATTTTGCCGTCACGCCTGCGCTGAGCCATTTCCCCGCAATCCCTCCTGAAGAACGTCCCAACCAGCAGCGAAGGATGCGCGCTCGGTATCCAGTCATACCGGGCGTCAGAACGGACACTCGCCCGCCACGCGGGCCGTTGCGTCCCATTCACGCCGGGGTTTCCCACCCGGCGCATATCCCGTCACTCTACTGAAACGAACATCGCCGCAAATGTAACTGTGAATCGCTAAAAATCCGTACCGCCGTACCCGCTTTGGTCGCGAGCGCCCTCACTCCTCAACCATGAATATCCGACGCTGTGGCGACATCGATCGCATGGCGCTGTGACAACAATACCTGTTTGCGCGCCATCAGCGTGCGCAACGCCTCCTCGTCGTCAGCCTCACGTACCAGATAGTCCAGCTCGGCCATCTCTGCCTTCAACCGCATCCGCTTCAGCCGATAGGCGGCTTTGCTGGCGATTTTGGTGAGCGCCGGGCCGGAGTCGGGCAGATTCAGCGAGACGCGCGCGCCCGCTCCTGTGGCGACCTGGCTAAGCTCCTCGGGCAGCATCGCGATGAATGTGTTACCGTCACCCTCGGCGGATGGGGCTAGTTTCCCCTCGCGCGTCTCCATCGCGAAGACGGCATAGATCGCGCGCATATCCGCGCTGGTGAAATCGCTCTCATCGAGAATCGCGAAGATGTCCATCCATGTCGCGGAATTCGCCGCCAGCAGTCCGATGCAGTACTCTGCCTGTGAAAGTTCCGCCAGCAGCTCGCCCGTCGCCCCCGCGGCGCCCGAAGCCCTATAGTTGAAGAACGGCCCAGTTGGCGCCCCATCCGCCTGGCGGTACTTTGGTCCGGTGGGGTCGTCAGCTTCGCTCGATTCTGCTTGCCCAGAATCTACCGGGCCGCGTGGCTGTCCGCCCTGCCCACCCTGCGCACGCGTCTCGCGGTCCAGCCGTCGGCGCGTCTGGGCGAGGTCGCGTTGCACATCACGCACGTCGAGGTGCAGGTGGGCCGCCAAACGGTCCGCGTATTCACCGGCCAGCGTGCGATTGCGTACCTCCG
>JAICKD010000794.1 GCA_025928125.1 Ktedonobacterales bacterium | reverse complement strand
TGGGCCGCCGCGCGGCAACCCTCACGCGCCACTTCGTAGCGATCTGGCGGAATGAGTCCCGCGCCGCCGTGAACAATGATTGCTCGTCCCATCGCGCCATCACCTCGTCGTCGATAACACGCATGCGCACACCAGCAATGATCAGCATACATTCGGTCTGGTTCACCGATTCTAACACGATGGTGGCCCGGCGAATAGTCGCCTGGACCGATGTGCTGGCGCCGTGCTATTCGGCGCTAGCGTTGACGGAGTTGATGGAGGCTGTCTCTGATGCCGCTGCGTCGCTTGTATGCGAGTCGGGCGGATTATATTGGGGCAGCTTCATCTCGGCCCGCAGGCGACGAATGGCCTGGTACACCTGCGGCGCATCCATCTGGAGGTCGCTGGCGATCTGTTTGTGGACCCCAATCGGCGGAACCGGAAGCAGCGGCAGGTAGCGCTCGCGGATACGTTCCAGGGTTTCATCGCTGCCTTTGTAGGCCTGCAACTCCCACCAGCTGGGCAGTTGCCGCCTGGCGCGCAGCTCCCTGACCACCTGCTTCACGACGGGTTTGGGAACCTTCAATTCATCGGCAATCCGTGTGCGAATGCCATCGAATTCCACGGGATGCGATAGCTCCAGATAGCGTTGCTCGATGGCCGCGCGCATCTCGTCGGTCAGCTCGTATGGTTTAGGGGCGGGCCGCGACGGACGGGCGCGCTTTTCTGGCGGCGCGGGCTTCTTCAGTGGCTGCTGTGCTGGCGCAGGCTTCGCGACGGGAGGAGTGGTGGCCGTGGGTGGCTCTGCCTGCGATTGCGGCGCGCGCTGTGGTCCGCGCGCGCTCTGCCGCTCGGCGTTGCGTGCCTGCGAGCCAAAGATCGCCTCTTCGGGCGGTGGTGTCGCCTGGACAATGGTAATCGTGGGCGTTCTAGCCGCCATGCCGCTGCCAGTCTGCGCCAGGGCAGGCGCATTTTTCTTCGTCAGACGCTCCTTCGCCAGACAGTCCGCGCAGAGCACCTGTTTTTTATTCGTCTGCTTGAATCGCTTACCGCAGTGGGCGCATTTCATCTTCTCGGACATGTCGTATCGTCCCTTGCTATCGTGTAGTATACAGAACCCCATATCAGCGGCCATTGCTGGCAGCAGAGGCTCGTATTGAGTATAGGTTCGCGGCGAATGGAGCGTCAATGCAGCCTCAATGCAAAACGGTAGTCTACCTGACTGTCCTTTTTCGCTGAAATCACGGAACCGGTGGCGCGAGCTTCTCCATAGCGTGGATTGTGAGATAGGAGCTTGTGTGCCGCAGGCGCGAGTAGTACACTCGTTGCGCGATTGGGCTGCGTCGGCGGAAGGGTCACGACGCGCAGCGCTCTGGGCAAACGACCACATGTCGCTCGAATATCCAGCCCGTCAGTTCTGGGAAGCGTGGGCATGTTGCCGCGCGTGTGGTCCATGAGCGAGGAGGTGAGACGCGTGGAGCAGTTCATCCAGCATATCCTTCAGGTGATGGAGACCGTACCCGCGTTCGCAGTCTATGGCATCATTGCTGTCTGGGTGGGACTGGAGAGTTCCGGCATAGGCGTGCCTATCGAGCCGTTGATGCTCTTCGCCGGTTCATTGACGACCCAGGCCGGATCAGTTATCAACCTCATTCTGGTGATCGTCGCCGCGTCGGTTGGGTGCCTGCTCTTTTCCTCAGCGGCTTATTTCATCGGCGACCGCGTCGGCACACCAGCGATAGCGCGTGTCGGGCGCTATGTGGGGCTGACGCAGGCGCGCGCTGACCATATCGAGCTCTGGCTGCGTCACCGGGGCGCGCTGGGCGTCTTCATCGCGCGTGAGACGCCCATGGTGCGCACGTACGGCTCATTTATGATGGGGGCGGCGCGGATCAATCTGCCGACTTTCCTGCTGGGAACCGCGGCTGGCTCGCTGCTGTATTGCGGCGTCGTCACAATCATTGGCGCGGCGCTTGGCAAGAACTACGTCAGCGCC
>JAICKD010000203.1 GCA_025928125.1 Ktedonobacterales bacterium | reverse complement strand
TGGTACTTCACGCTGGCCTTCGGCATCGGCTCGCTCTGGGATGTCATCCTCGGCAGCGTGATCGACCGCACCGGCAGCTTCATCCCGGCGTTCCTGCTGATGGCCGTCTCGTACGTGGCCGCCGCAACGGTCCTGCTCTTCATCCCCCGCGACCAACGGTCATAGTCAACCGAATGCCGACCGCTCATCGCAATCTGTTGCTTGACAGCAATCGAACACTTCGTCTATACTTGCCGCACTCTTGGCCGTGGAGTTAGCGTCTGTAGACTTGCAAGACGCCAAGGTCAATGCGCTTGCCTTCTTTGACTATGCCCTTGAGCAGGAAGATACCCGTGATTTAGGCATGGAGGTTTTATCTTGATATCCCCACGGACAGTTCGCATCAGCCGTGTCATCATCATCATCGCTGCCCTCGTCGGCAGTCTCCTTCTAGCGCCGATTTCCGTGGCGGCCCACCCATCCAACACCGCTGGCTGGTCGCTCACACTTAAACTGGCCAACGGCCCATCGTTCACTTACAGGGCGAGCGCCTTGCCGACTTTCACAGGCATCTTGACCGTGCCTCCCGGCGCCAGCGTTAACAGCATGGCGTTGGCCATTGCAATTACCGGGGGGTCCAGTATAAACCCCGGTGGGAATCTTCACCAAACCAGCTCAACGACGTATTCATAGACGGCGGATATGGACTGGAGTCTACTCTCAGCAGGCACGCTCACGGCTACTGCGTACTATGGCGATGACATCACCAGCAGCCCGCTGACCTTCACGGTCAAGAAGGATACAACATCTCTCGAGTGCCAACTCGCCTATATAGCCAGTAAGGTCACAGCACCGAATACTGCGCTCATAATGAGGGTTAGCCCACAGGCGACTTATGCGGGCATCGGGCCAGGCGACGGAACATATACGATAGGCATCCTTGACTCGCATGGCGTCACTGTATCCACTTTTCCAAACTTAAGCATGGACTCCGGTGGCATGGTTTCGGGCGTAACAGCGCCAGCGCAATACGGGGTCTACAAGGTGACCTGCGCCTATAGTGGGACGCAAGACCTCGCTCCCGCGCAAGGAAACACACAAACACTCATCATCAGCCAGGAACAGGCTCTCAGCGGGGCGCAACTCTACACGAACCCAACCACAATGCAGAATAACCAGAAGTGGCAGGCGTACGTTGTCCTCAACGGGCAAACAGGTGGACCAACTCCGACCGGCTCCATTAGTATCGAGATACCCGGTTGCAAGACATACTCATTTCCTGTGGGATCAAACGGCGAGACACTGGCGCAACTTCCCCCGATTACTGGCTGCCCCCCATACGCGGGGATCTTCGTCTCGTACTCAGGGGATCCCTACTATAAAGAAAATGGCTTCAGCTTCCCATTGACTAATCCCGCCATTCCTGCGTCCGTGCTCGGTAGCGCCTCAGGTAGCACTCCTACAAGTTCTGGACAGGGACAGACATCACAAGGACAGATAACCCCGACGTCAGATTCGCAAGCTTCGTCGGTAACGGCGACCGCAACCCCAGCGCCTCTGGGGAACTCTGGATCAGTGGACGCATTCACGAGCACACAGTCTTCAGGCGGCAACTCTATACTCTGGTTACTGATCGTGGTGCTGGTCATAGTATTACTTGGAGGAGGTGTAGGTGTGTTCATCCTGGTATCGCGACGCGCCAAACTAACTGCGCATGGGACCAACCGTACGTTAACCCCAGCATCGATGCAACCACGCTGGCCGCAGCAAAGGAATGACCGCAATCTCACTGGCGCCGATATGCCACATGACAATGGCTGGCCACCATATAACCAGTAATGCCAGAATACGGGTGGTGTGCGCCGTTACCTTGCGCGACCAACTGCGCACACTGCCTGATATGGATACTAGCTATCGCCCCGTCTGCTGAGGCTCGCTCTGCGCCGCCAATTGCGCGCGGGCGATGATGACGCGCTCGGGATAGTCGCTGAAGAGGCCGTCCACGCTCCAGGCGATCAGCTTGCGGATGGTGGCCGAGCGATTCGCCGTCCAGACGTTCACGCGCAGCCCCGCGTCGTGCGCTCGCGTCACCAGCTCGGCGGTGGTGAGGGCGACGCTGGGATGAATCGCCTCCGCGCCCATCGCCAGCGCCGGGGCGAGCATATCCGCCTTCTGCCACTCGCGCCCACTATAGAGCGTCGCCACGCGCAGCCACGGCAGCCGCTCCTTCAAGAGCGCCACGGCGGGATGCGCAAACGAGGAGACGAGCAACCGCGCACGCAATGGCTCCTCCAGTGCGCGCAACACCGGCTCGACCGCCTCCGCCGTGCCGACGGACTCCTCGACCGACTCGCCCTTGATCTCCAGGTTGAGCGTGCCGCCACGCCGCCGCACCAGATCGAGCGTCTCTGCCAGCGTGGGGATGCGCTGCGGGATGCGCCAGACACGCCCGGCATCGAGCGCGCGCAGGTCGGCGAAAACGAGTGCGGCGACGGCTCCCACGCCGTTGGTCGTCCGGTTGACCGTGCCGTCGTGGATGATGACCAGCTCGCCATCGCGGCTGCGCTGCACGTCGCACTCGATAGCCTCCGCGCCGAGGTCGAAGGCGAGATCGAAGGCCAGCAGGGTATTCTCGGGCGCGTGTCCGCGCGCACCGCGATGGGCATAGCAGATCACTTGTTGCGGCTCAGTCATGTACGCCCCATCTTCGCCTGTGGCCCTCGATTCGCCTCCGTGCGCCTATGGTAGCACACTAACGCTGCCGCTCAGGCTATGCGATGCGCGTGGGGTTGGCCGCTCACGCCCGTTTGGCGCGCCTTCGCCCATTGCAGCAGTCCCGCCAGGCCGATCATCACCAGCCCCACGGCGAAGTAGGCCGCCTGCACCCAGACATCCAGGCCGACCATCGCGATCTCCACCGTCATCCAGCCCACCATGATACAGCCCGCGACTGCCGACGCCAGCGCCTCGAACCGCTGCAGCCCAAACAGCGCGATCATCGCGGCTACCAGCGCGCTGCCACCGACGACGATGCCCAGCAGCAGCGCGGGGACAGTGAAGTCGGCGAACGGCGTCCCGGTCAACTCAGTGAGCGGGATATTCATAAACCCCACCAGCAGCCCAATCGCGCCCACAATAGCGCTCACCGCCGCGAAAAGATCCACGACAACCAGCGCAATCCGTACACTCTTCTCGTCCATGGCGATACGCTCCTTTCGGCAGGGCGAGCGGAGAATCGTTCCCGCCCGTGTTCCCCGCACGACGGCAGGATAAACCCCGGCGGTCACGGAACGTACACGGTGGCACGCGCGCATCTCACGCTCGGCTCACACCTGGCCAAGCGCTCCCACTATGAGATTTCCCTCATGAAGAGACTCCAATCGTGTGTCCATCTTTCCTTCATCATCGGCTGCCACACTCTCTCAGTACATGAGTGAACTCGACGCAATGACGCGCCACACTTCCCCGCAGGCCATGGCAATTGGTACATGGTGAGTCGGCCATTTATGGCCGAGAGCGCCATGCAGCCGGGGGAGGCTGATGATATCGAGAAGGAGTTTCCGATGGCCACGGCTATCTCAGACACCAGGCGCGCGCAGGCAACTACCCGCACAATCTCCGTACAGGTCACCGCTACGACGCCCGCCGCGCGCAACGCCGTCAACTTCACGCTGGCGCTGCCCGGCACGCACGGCTCGCCCGGTCCCTATCGCGCGGGCCAGTTCATCACGCTCACGATTCCCACCGCCAGTGGCGCGCCGCTCTACCGCTCGTACTCGCTCTGTGGCGATGGCAGCGCGGATGCGCCCTGGCAGATCACCGTCAAGCGCACTGCTGGCGGCAGGGTCTCCAACTACCTGATCGACCGTATCAGGCCGGGCATGGCGCTGCAATGCAGCCAGCCGCAGGGCAGCTTCACGATGACCCAGCGGCCCCACCCCGGCGTCCCGTTTGTCTTCGTCGCCGGGGGCAGTGGCATCACGCCGGTCTACGCGATGTTGCGCGCCCTCGCCCGCATAGCCCCGGAGGAGCGCCCCCGTGTCACGCTGCACTACGCCTATCACGGGCCTGAAGACGCCATCTTTGGCCGCGAGCTGGCGGCGCTCGATCCGCAACGGACCTGGCTGACGCAGCGCCACTACATGACGACCCAAGGGCAGCGGCTCAGCCCAGCGCGCATCGTCGCCGCAATGGCCGCCGAGGCCGCGCAGGCGCAGTGGTATGTCTGCGGCCCCGCAGCGCTCCGCCACGACCTGGAGGCGACAGCCAGTAACCAGGGTATCCCCACGACTCATCTGCACGCCGAGATCTTCGCCAGCCCGTCCGCCCGCCGCGCGAATCGGCCAGCGCACGTGGGGAAGGCGGCGCGCATCCGCCTGGCCGATAGTGGCGCGGTGCTGGTCACGCGGCCCGGCGAGACGCTGCTAGAGACGCTGGAACGCGGCGGCTACCGGCCCGATTTCAGCTGCCGGGCGGGCGCCTGCGCCACCTGTCGGCTGAAAGTGCTCTCTGGCAGGGTCTGCGCCAGCGGCGAGAACAACGCGCTAACCCCCGATGAACGCGCGCGGGGGTACGTCCTCAGCTGCGTCGCGGAGCCAGAGGGCGATCTCACGCTGGCGACGGCGGGCCGTCGGGTTGCCGCGCCATGGGCGGGCTCCACTGGTGGCGCGCGTCGTCCCACGACTGCGGCACGGCTGGCGGCGCGGCGCGGGTTGCGCGCGGGCGTTGCGGCGGCGACGATTGGCCTCTTCGCCGGGATGTGGGGGCTGACGCACACATCGTCCGCCACGGCAAGCGCGGTAAACTCCAGCGGCTCCTCGTCGAATGGCTCGTCCAGCTCCAGCTCAAGCAGCGGTTCGGACGATTCGAGCAATTCCAGCAGCGCAACCGATAACGGATCGAGTAGTTCCAGCAATTCAGGCAACTCAGGCTCAATCTTCACCGCGCCGAGTCTGGGCGGCTCCAACTCCAGCACCGGGACATCGTGAATGGGGACGCCCCCCTCTTCCCCCTCCCCTGAAGAGGAAGGGGGGAGCAGAATGCAGCCTCAGGCATACACGCGCCGGGCAACACTGGCTCTGGACTCTGGCTCCCCTCCCTTTTAGGGGAGGGGCCGGGGGTGAGGTCTGGGGGCCAGCGAATGCAGAAACGGACTTGATAGACCATGACAACATCCACACCTTTCGGTGGACTTTCCACCGTCCCGATAAATGATACTGACGACCATTATGAGTTGGTCCAGCGCTGGGGACGACCGATGGCGACCGAGGTCAGCGTGCAGATCGCTGCCCCATCGTCGCGCTGGGCCGAGGCAGCGGCAGCCGCCGACGCCTGCATGGACTGGTTCGACGAAGTGGACGCCCGCCTCTCGCGTTTCCGCCCCGAGAGCGAGTTGAGCCACCTGAACGCCACGGCAGGCGACTGGTTTGCCGCCTCTGATGTGCTCTATGAGTGCGCCGCTCTGGCGCTCGAATCGGCTGAATCCAGCGGTGGCCTCTTTGATCCGACGATGTTGCGCCAACTGTGCGCCCTTGGCTACGACCGCGACTTCGCCGCCATCGCCCACCGGGAGGCCCAATCTCAGCCTGCGCTCTGCTCTGGCCTCCCCCTCTCCTGCGAGGAGAGGGGGACGGGGGGTGAGGTCCGATTAGCGACCGCCGAACGCGCTGCCTGGCGGGCTATCGCGCTCGACCCACGGCGCAGGCGGATACGGTTTCCCGTCGGCGTTCAGCTGGATTTCGGCGGCATCGCCAAGGGCTGGGCGGCTGATGTCGCGCTCGTCCGCTACTGCGCCGCGTTTCCCGGCGCGCTCGTCAACGTCGGCGGTGATCTGCGCGCCCACGGCGGGCCGCAGCCGGGCGAACTCTGGACCGTGGGCATCCGCGACCCGCGTTTGGAACTCTCAGGCATAGACGACCCGGCGACCCACTTGGCGACCGCCCGGCTGAGTCGCGGCGCGATGGCGACCTCTGGCGCGGTGCGGCGCTGGTGGCTGCGCGATGGCCAGCGCCAGCATCACCTGCTCGACCCGCGCACTGGCCAGCCGATACCGCTCTGGACCGTTGGCGGCGACGAGCCAGACTCGCTAATCGCCACGGCAACGGCATTCGCGCCGACAGCGGCGCAGGCCGAGGTGGCCGCCAAAGTCGCGTTGCTACGGGGCTATCCCGCCGCGCTCGCAGCCGTCGAGTCCGCCTGGAAGCGCTACGGCGCGCTTGGCCCACGTGACGATGGCGACGCCGGGGTCGCGCTGGCTCTCGTCTTTGGCAGCGGCGAGATCGTCTTCTCGCGCAATCTTAAGGAGTATCTCGCCACCTGGGGGACGCAGGGCGCGATGCTGCCACTTATGGTAGGCTCGGCGCTCCCTCCGCTCACCCTC
>JAICKD010000724.1 GCA_025928125.1 Ktedonobacterales bacterium | reverse complement strand
TCTTGTCAACGTAGGATGGCAGGAGCAAGACGGCAAAGACAAATGCGCCAGTCGCGATAAAGACGGTCTGCCAGTCCAGTGCAAAGGGCGGCCGGGCATGCAGCACCAACTTGCCAATGAGAATGACCACCGGCAATGCCAGCGCCACCATACCGGCGACGGCGCGCGCAAGCGCCACCATCGGCTGATTGCGATGGGCAAACGCAAGGGAGAAATTGATGATGGCCGCCAGAATGCCTATCCCGCTGATTACGTACCAGAATGCGGTCACGTAGTGCTCCTCTCAATGGTCCGGTCAATGGTCCGGCGTCGAACCGCCCTCCTTGAACTATCCGCGCCGCCGTCGGCCATAGCGGTCATCCGGTGAGCATCCCATCGCCAGCGCCGAATAAGTACGCTCCACGAGTCTACCATACTCCGACTGAGTGAACCCTACAGCTTGTGCCTAACTAGGACTTCCGGGTACGCTCGTAGGCGGGTCGCCCCACATCGTGGCACGATAGCCGTGGCACGAAACGCGCGGATGGGCGCTTGCATGCGCGCACGCCTCAACCGTACAATGCCCCTGGTATCGTTGGCCCCTCGGCTGCGAGGGAACAGGGTGGCAGAAGGGTGGCATACTGGCATACCGGCGGAATGTGGCGGGAGCATGAGAGTATGGGAGCGTATGGCTGGCGTGATTCTGGCGCTGGATGTTGGCGCGAAGCGTATCGGCGTCGCCACGAGTGACGAGCTGGGCATGCTCGCCTCGCCGCGTACGGTGGTCGTCCGCCGCTCGACGCAGTCCGCGCTGGATGAGATCGTGCGACTGGTCCAGGCCGAGGAGGCCACGCTGGTCGTGGTAGGCCTGCCGATCAGCTTCGACGGCCAGTTGCATAGCCAGGCACAGACCGTGCGGCGTTTCGCCGAACGTCTGCGCAAGCTGCTCGATGCGCTCGGAGTGCCACTGGTCTACGCGGACGAGACGCTTTCGACCGTGCGCGCGGAAGAGCGGCTGCGAGCGGCTGGTGTGCGCCGGGAGCGCATACGCGAGCGTGTCGATGCGATGGCCGCGGCGGTCATTTTGGAAGAATATCTGGAACAGCAGCGACAGGTCGCGCCGGATAGTATATCTGGCGATGCGCCCGATAACAGGACGTGAGATTGAGGAGGATGAGCGCCAATGAAACGCGCCGCACTGGTGGTGACTATCCTGTTCGCGCTACTGGCGTTTGGGGTTGGCCTGGTCGGGACGACGGTCGCGCTGGATGTGACGCGCCCGGTCGTCTCTGGCTCGAATGACACGATCAACTTCGTCGTCAACGACGGCGACACCTCGACCGAGATCGCCAACAAGCTCGAAAAAGCCGGACTCATCCGCAATGCGCTCATCTTCCGCCTGCTGGCGCGCTATAAACACCTCGACAGCAACCTCCAGCACGGCGCCTATAGCCTCAGCCCCAGCATGAATATGGACCAGATCATCACCGCACTCGAAGGCGCGCCAGTGGACGAGCACATCGTTATCCTGGTCCCGCCCGGCTCGCGCGTCACCCAGTACCCGGACTACTTCACCAAGCTGCCCAACTTCAACGCCGACAATTTCAAGAAGATCGCGCAGACGGGCATTCTGCTGGATGACGCCAATACGCCGATCTGGTCGAAATACTGGTTCGTGCAGCCGATGGCAAAAGGCACGAAGGTCAAATATGCGCTGGAAGGCTATCTCTTCCCGGACACGTACTACTTCAATAAGGATGCTGACGAGACGAAGGTCATCGAGACGATGCTCGACAACCTGGGCGCGAAGCTCTGTCCGGGGCCAGAGAACCAGCCGGGGGCGTACTTCGCCGACAAGACGCAATGCATAGCCCACGCGGCGCCGGTAGGCAACTCCAACATTTTTGCCACAGCGGAGAAGGCGTATTCCACCAATGACCCCGTGGCCGCGCTACATACCGCGCTCACTATGGCGTCGCTGACGGTGCGTGAGATCAAAGATCCCAAGGACGCGCCAGGCGTGACCAACGTCTATTACACGCGCTATATGGCGTTGCAGCACAAAACGGCCAACACCGGCGACATCGCCAGTATGGGCGCGGACCCAACGGCGCAATATGCCCTCGAGAGCGCGACACCACCGACAGACGGTAAATGGTGGAAACCGCTTACAAAAGCTGGCTCACAGGTTGCTACCAACGACCCATACAATACCAATGTCACCACAAACGGGAGTCTGATGCCTGGGCCGATTGCCGCGCCACTCTGGGCAGAGATCGAGGCGGCGACGAACCCCAGCATCTCGAAGTACTTCTACTTCGTCCAGGATTGCAACGGTGTAACGCTCTA
>JAICKD010000477.1 GCA_025928125.1 Ktedonobacterales bacterium | reverse complement strand
GTCAGGCCATAGGCCCAGCCGTCGCCGTCGTGGCCCTCGAACGTCTTGCCACGCGCTCCGTTCGCGCCGTTCCAAAGTATGACCTTGCCCTCGTCGTCGGTCACAGCGAACTGGCGACCATTCGGCGACCAGGCGACTGTGTTTGGCTGCGTATCCGCCTTGGGAATCACCTGGCTTCTGCCGGTAGCGACATCCCAGAGCAAGATAAGATCGTCGTAGCGGGTCGAGACGATATGGCGTCCATCTGGCGACCAGGAGACGCCCCAGACGGCGAAGGGATACTCGCCACCATGGCCCTGCTGCTTGGTCGGACCGCTCCATGTCGCAACCTGCGCCCCCGTCTGTGCGTTCCAGCGCACCACATCACCATCGGGCGTGCCTGCGACGACCTGATGCCCATCCGGCGACCAGGCGACACTGAGGAATGACGCATTGGAGGCGGTCTTCAGCGTCTGGAGCGCACGCCCCGCTTGCGTATCCCAGAGCCGCACCATACCGTCATCAGCGGCGGATGCCAGCAGCTTGCTGGTGGGCGACCAAGCCATGCTAAAGATTTGGCCGGTGTGGCCGTTGAGTGTGGCGAGACGCTTGCCGGTCGCGCTATCCCAGAGCGCCACCTCCGGGTTGCTGCCCGAGGCCACGAGACGCCCATCCGGCGACCAGGCGACCGCGCGCACGCGATGGTTCATCGGCTGCAGCGTGGCAAGACGCTTTATGCTGGCGGCGTTGCCAACCGTGATGCGGCCAGAGGAGACCAGCGGCGCGGAAGGTGTCGGTGTCCTGGTTGGCGGCGCAAACGTGGCGCTGGTGGAACCGCAGCCCGCCAGACCCCCCACCAGCCCACCGACCACACTACTTGCCGCCAACGCCGCCAATGAGGTTTTCAGAACATCCCGTCGCGACCAACGGGCCGTGGCGCGCCCCTCGCCCTCTGGCCCAGGCGGTGTCTTGTCTGCTATCATAGAACGCGCTCCATGTTGTATCACCGTTGCTATATATCAATATTGATATAACATGGAGAATGTAGCATTGAGGCGACGCTTCGTCAAGTGAGATGTGGAGGAAGGGACGATGATACCGCTCGCATACGCCCTGCTTGGACTGCTCGCGCGGGCGCCAGCCTCCGGCTACGACCTGATTCGCGAGATGGAGGAGCCAATCGGCTTCTTCTGGCATGCCCGCCGCAGCCAGATATATCCCGAACTGGCGCGACTGGAAGAGGCGGGATTCGTCGCGCATACCGTCGTCGAGCAGCAGGAGCGGCCTGACAAAAAGGTATTTGCAATCACCGACGCCGGGCGCGCCGCGCTGGCCGCGTGGGCCGCCGAGCCGATGCGCATACCGCCGGAGCGCGACGAGTTCATGCTGAAGGTCTTCTCGCTCTGGCTGGCCGACCCACCGAGCGCGCTGACGCTCATCCGCAGCTACGCGAGCCAGCATGCGGAGCGCCTGGCGCGCTACGAGGCGATTCGCGCGACGATGGAGCGGAACGCGGCGGCTGGCGAGCTACGCCGATTGCATTCACCGCGCTTCGCCTCCTATGCGACGCTGTTGCGCGGCATCGAGTACGAGCGCGGCTATGTCGCGTGGTGCCAGTGGCTGATCGAGACCATCGAGGCCGATGATTCAGGCGAGCCGGAGTGACGGAGTGACGCGATGCGGTTCAGGCGTCGGACTGGCGCGCCCGCTCCACCACTTCGTCTATCGTTCCGGCCATGTAGAAGTACAGTTCGGAGATGTGGTCGTGCTTGCCCGCCAGAAGCTCGCGGAAGCCGCGAATCGTCTCCGCCAGCGGCACATAGACGCCCGGCCGCCCGGTGAAGACCTCCGCGACGCGCATCGGCTGCGAGAGGAAAAGCTCGGTCTTGCGCGCCCGCGAGACCGCCAGCTTATCGTCGTCGCTCAGCTCGTCCACACCGAGAATGCTGATGGTGTCTTGCAGATCCTTGTAGCGCTGCAAGAGCCGTTTGACGCCCTGCGCGACATCATAATGTTCCTGGCCGACCACCTGCGGATCGAGGATGCGACTGGTCGAGGCGAGCGGGTCCACCGCCGGGAAGAGGCCGCGGTCTACCAGCGCGCGTTCCAGCACAATCGTCGCGTCCAGATGGGCGAAGGTGGTCGCCGGGGCGGGATCGGTGTAGTCGTCGGCAGGGACGAAAATCGCCTGCATCGAGGTGATCGAGCCGCGTTTGGTGGATGTGATGCGCTCCTGCAACTGGCCCATCTCCTCGGCCAGATTCGGCTGGTAGCCCACGGCGCTCGGCATGCGGCCCAGCAGCGCGGAGACTTCGGCGCCCGCCTGCGTGAAGCGGAAGATGTTGTCGACGAAGAGCAGCACGTCGCGGCCCTCCTGATCGCGGAAGTATTCCGCCATCGTCAACCCGGAGAGCGCCACGCGCAGCCGCGCGCCGGGTGGCTCGTTCATCTGACCGAACGCCATCGCGACGCTGTCGAGAACGCCCGCCTCCTTCATCTCGTGGTAGAGATCGTTGCCCTCACGGGTACGTTCGCCGACGCCGACGAAGACCGAGTAGCCCTTCGATTCAAGGGCGATATTCTTGATCAGCTCCTTGATGATGATCGTCTTGCCGGTACCCGCGCCGCCGAACGTGCCAATCTTGCCGCCCAGAGTGAACGGAGCCAGCAGATCGATCACCTTGACGCCGGTCACCATCACCTCGGTGCTCGTCGCCTGCTCTTCGAGGCTGGGCGCGGCCCGGTGAATCGGCCAGCGCGGCGCGCCATCGGGCGCGGGCAGCCCATCTATCGGCTCGCCAAGCACGTTGAAGATGCGGCCAAGTGTCTTCGGGCCAACCGGCACGGCAATCGTCCGTCCGGTATCCCAGGCGATCTGGCCGCGCATCATGCCATCCGTCGGTCCCATGCCGACGCAGCGCACCGAGCTATTGCCCAGCAGCTGCTCAACCTCCAGCGTCAGCGGCTCGGCCTGCCCTGGCATCTCCGTCTCGATGGCGTTATATAGCCCCGGCATGTGATCGCCGGGGAAGGCGATATCTACGACATTGCCTAGCACCTGGGTCACAATGCCCTGGACACGTGTGGTGGTAGTGGGCGCAAGGCTGGTCATGCTCGTCGTGCTGGTCATTGTTATCTGCTCCTTCGTCCGCACGCTTATAGGTTGCTCGATTGTCTCGTCGCTTCCTCCTTCCTGTGATGTGGTCCCTGGCTCAAGGATGAATTGGCTGCCCGCCGCAAAGAGATTGGTGATCGCCGTGCTGTTCAGCAGGTAGTAGAGGCGCTGGCCCGCGCGTGCGATGCTGACCAGCCCGTGCTTCGCCAGCAGCGCCATGTGGTGCGAGACCATGACGGGCGAGATCGCGAGCGATGTGGCGATTTCCTGGCCGAAGCGCGGCCGCTCCGCCAGCAGCCGGAGGATGTGGAGGCGTGTCGGGTCGGCCAGCATGCCATAGACGCGCGTCCAGTGGTCGGCGGGAGTTGCCAGCAGCGCCAGGGTCATAGGGGGCGGCCCGCGACGTGGCGCATCGCTCAGCACGCGCTCGACGCTGATGAACAGCAGCAGCGGATTGTCGGAGATGACTGTGCCAGGCACGCGGGATATATCAGCTGCATAGGGTGTCACGGCGCGCGGGTGAAAGACCAGCGGTGCCAGCGCCACCGACGAGCAGCGCGAAAAAT
>JAICKD010000882.1 GCA_025928125.1 Ktedonobacterales bacterium | reverse complement strand
TAGCCCGCGATTGCGACGTTTATCACAGCCGGATGCGTCGCGCGGTGTCATGCTTACAGTGCAACGGATACCTACCGGATGTCTGCGGATTCTGGTGTACCGCTGACGGTGTGACAATGCGCACCAGGGAGACTGCCATGCATTGTGACGAATGTGGAACCGAACTCTACGAGGCGGGCGACATCGTGCCTGCCGGGGACTACACGCGCGTGGACGATAGGTCGTTCCATCACGTCGCGCTGATACAGCCTGGGCCGCTTCCTCCTAGCTTCGATGGCCATATTGCGCTGTACCGGCGCGCGGCTGCTCCCTGCGCCTGCGAGCGTCGCCACACTACCACCACTACCATCGCTTTTGCCTCGACGAGAGCCGCTAGAAAGTCCTAGAACACCGTATGACCTATGTAATCACCCAGCCATGTGTCGGCGTGAAAGATGGCTCGTGTGTGGATGTTTGCCCGGTGGACTGCATCCATCCAGCCGCGGGCGAGTCCGACTATGAGCAATACGACCAGTTGTATATCAACCCCGACGAGTGCATCGACTGTGGCGCCTGCGAACCAGCCTGCCCCGTCACCGCGATCTTCGAGGAAAGCGCCGTACCGCCCCAGTGGCAGGAGTATATCAAGATCAACGCCGATCACTACAAGGAATAGCGCATAGCGCGCATCCCGTGACCATCCCCTTCGACCTCAACGATGCGGCTCCGGAGGGGATGGTCATCGCACGCGCCGCATGACGGGCGAATGGTTCAGGCGAACATCGCGAGGCGCTCGCGGCTGACGACGGTGATGCGCCCACGCTGGATGCGGATCGCGCCGGTCGCCTCCAGCTCTTTGAGCGCACGGCCCACCATCTCGCGCGCCGTGCCTGCCATCGCCGCCATTTCCTGCTGTGTTAGCCGGTGGGTTGCCTTGCCTGACGCGCCGCTGGCGCTCACGCTGGCATCCTGCTCGATCAGTATCTTGGCCACGCGCGCCGTGACATGGCGGAAGGAGAGGTCTTCGACCAGGGCGACGAGGTGACGCAACGCGCCCGCCAGCGCCTGCACCGTCGCCAGCGCGACACCCGGCCGCTCAGAGATCAGCCGCCGCAACTCCGCGCCGCCCGTCGCGTAGACGATGCTCGGCTCCAGCGCCGCCGCGCTCGCGGGATTTGGCCCGGCGTCCAGCGCGGGAACATCGTTGAAGGTGCGGCCCGCCTCGATCAGCCGGAGCACCTGCTCCTTGCCCCCTGGCGAGCTTTTGAAGACTTTGACCAACCCGCTGCGCACGAAATAGAGCGCGCCGCCGCGATCCCCTTCGAGGATGATGATGTCGCCGCGCTCGTAGCGGCGCTCGACCGTCACCGCCGCGACGCGCGCCATGTCGTCCTCAGACAGCGGCGCAAAGAGCGACGCCTTGCGCAGCTCTTCACTCTCGACCGGCATCGCTTGCTCCTTTCGCCCGCGCTGTGCGCGCACTCAGCGCTCCACTCCAGCGTCCGATGCGACCTAAGTCGCTGTCCCGCCC
>JAICKD010000696.1 GCA_025928125.1 Ktedonobacterales bacterium | reverse complement strand
TGGCTGCGGCTGGAGCCGGACATGCAGGTCATCGGCGAGGCCGCCAACGGCGCGGAGGCGCTCACCCTGGCGCTGCGACTGCGTCCCGATGTGATCGTGATGGATGCGCGTATGCCACAGATGGATGGCATCGCCGCAACGAAAGCAATACGCGCTGTGCTGCCCGACATCCCCATCATCGTCCTCAGCATGGAGGACGACCTCATGACGCGCACCCGCGCACTCGCCGCTGGCGCCACCTGCTTCCTGTCGAAGTTTGAGACGCTGACCGCCCTCCCCGACACGATTCGCGCGCTTGTCGAAGACCAGACGCTTCCCGCCACGGACGCGATGTAGTATCATAGGGTCAGCAGACGAGCATTCGTTGTTGGGGTCCGGCTGACCATGAGTATGAGTGAGAGCGTCACCATTTCCATCCTGATCGCCGAGGGCACGCAGGCCATGCGCGCCATGCTGCGCCGCGCGCTCGTGAGGCAGTCGGATATGAGCGTGGTTGGCGAGGCAGCCAGCGGGAGTGAGGTGCTGGAAGCGGTCGAGCGTCTTCGCCCAGAGGTGCTGCTGCTGGATATGGACATCGTCACCGGCGACACGCGCTTCATTTCGAAGCGATTGGTGCTCAAAGACCTGCGCGAGCTGCTGCCGGATACCCGCGTCATCATTCTCAGCGCCTACGGCGACCCTTCTGTGCGAAACCTTGCGTTCAACGCAGGCGCAGTCGCCTATCTCGAAAAGCCGGTACGCATCGCGGAGCTACTGGCTGCCATCCGCGCCGCTACCGCTACCCCCGAAACGCCGCCCACCGCCGACGACGCGGGGAGTGCGGGCGGATAAATCCGCGCCTGAGCGGCCTCGCTCCGCTCCGCCACGAAGTCCGCCTGCGCGGACTACACAGAACCAGTCCTGACGGTGAACCCAATGGTGAGCGGGTCTCTGAAACCCGCGAAGGCGGGTTTTGTGGCCGAACGGAGTGAGGCCGCTCAGGCGCGGTTTCAACCGCCCGCGCCCTCCCGCAGCGCCTTGGCTCGCGCCTCGGCCTCCTCAGCCTCTTGCGTCCGCCCCAAGCCGCGTAGCGCTAAAGCCTTGTTGTCCCAGGCGTATACATACTCAGAGTCAAGCGTCAGAGTTTGCTCACAGGCATTGAGTTGCTCATCATAACGCCGCAGCCCATAGAGCGCCCATCCTTTGCCATCCCAGGCATTTACAGCATTTACAGCCTTGGGGTCAAGCGCCAGCGCCTGCTCATAGGCAGCCAGCGCCTCGCTATAGCGCTGCAACCAGTAGAGCGCATTACCCTTGCCAATCCAGGCGCTGAGATACTCGGCGTCAACTATCAATGCCTGCTCATAGGCGGCTAAGGCCTCATCGTAGCGCTCAAGGTTACTCAGTGAGATACCCTTGTTGTACCTGACCACTCGACCACTGCTGTTGAGGCTGATAGCGCGATCCCAGGCAGTCAGCGCCTCTTCAAACCGGCTAAGATCGTCGAGTGTGTAGCCAACGTTGAACCAGGCGATATACGAGTCAGGGTCAAGTTGACTCGCGCGCTCGAACAGGGCCAGCGCCTCATCATGCTTGCCCTGTTCGCGTAACGCTGTGCCGCGAGTAATCAGGTCATCGACCGTCTCCGTTGGCTGCGGAGCTACTGGGGCAGGCGCCTCGCCCGCCGGGGTAAGCGCGAGCGCGTGCAGCACGCGGCCCACCGCCTCGGCCTCGGGGTATGGCTGGAACCCCGGCGCCTCGATCCGCTTGAACTCCTCCAGGTAGAGCCAGCCCGTCGCCCCGCTGAAGTCGTCGCGCTCGATGGCGCTGGCGGTCACCGGCAGGATGACGCGGGTGGGGTCGCGATCATAGAGCGAGTACGCCCAGCCCGTCTCCTTTTTGACCCATCTGGACGCGAAGGCGTGCTTCGAGAGAATCACGATGAAGATTTTGCGGCGGTCAAGCTCCCGCTGGATGACATCCATCAGATGCCCCGCGCCCATATTCTGTTCGTCGTACCAGACATCCGCGCCCGCCCCACGCAGCGCCGTCACCAACGCCTGACAGAAGGCGGTATCCTCGTGGCTGTGGCTGACAAAGATCGGCAGAGCGTTGGCCATGGGGCAGCCTCCTCAAGCGTATCAGGTGAAGCGAGCGACGCACGATATACCCGTAGTATACGCGAGCGCGGGCGATTGTGGGAGGGGCGTGCCAGGGCTACCGTGCCGCAGGCTGAAGCCCTGCGGCTAATCCTAGGGATCGGCGCTCTCTCGACGGCAAGCGGGAATGATTGCATCAGGATTAGCCGTGGCGCTTCAGGCCACGGCGCGGAACCCCTGATATACCGTTGCCGGGCGATTGTGGGAGAGGCGTGCTATCATATCTCTGGCTAGCCCAAACTTACCCAAAAGTGGGGGATACGATGACACGACTGCCGACCGTGCGCGATGGCATGCTCCTGACCAGCCCGACCGATCCGCCGATATCGGTGGGAACGGCGGACTGGTTCGACTGGCTGG
>JAICKD010000268.1 GCA_025928125.1 Ktedonobacterales bacterium | reverse complement strand
CCCTGCAAGCTTCCGATTTACGAGGGAGACATGCCACAAGCCCCTGTCGTCTAGCGGCCTAGGACATCACCCTTTCAAGGTGGAGATCACGGGTTCGAATCCCGTCAGGGGTACCAGATCGCAGTTAAATTCGATAGTTTCGCAGCCCACACCTATGGTCACTGAGTCCATGTGTGGTTTTTTGTATGAGTGAGTCATGGCTATTCCGCAGCTTGCAATCCGCACGCTTGGAAGGTGAGACGAGCCTCATGGCGATCCCGCCGCTATTATCCAATGGCGTTCTTCCTCCAGGCGAATACCCTGCTACCGTTGATGAGATAGTTGCGGCATTTCCTTCTATCTCCGTGGAGCGAAATGAATTAAATCAAGCCTTGCAAGATGCGATTCCAGCGTTTGCGAAACTCAAGACCATTGCGCCGGATATGATACTGTACATTGATGGGAGTTTCCTGACCAGCAAGCCATCTCCCGTTGATGTTGATATTCTGGTTCTGACGGATGTGCTGGACGAGATCCAGGTGCAGGACTTTCTCAACCAGGAATGTCCTATACCAGCGACGTATTTCGATGTGCATGCCGATCCTTTGAATCGGCGTTATCTTGTCAGCATATTTACTCGAACCCGTAGTAATCAACCAAAAGGCATCATCGTGTTAGTGCTATAGACGCATCCATCATATTCTTAGAGATGAGTCAGCAAAATAACCTGGCGTACGCCCTATACGAGAGAGGCAGAGACGATGAAGGAAACCCAGCCACCAATTACCACTGCTGATGAGTACGCTGGTTACCGAAAGGCGCTCGAGGATATCAACGCCGAATGCGCGGGACGAGAGCAAGATGTCTTTCAGGCCCAGGGCGATCCGGCCAAGCTGGAGCGCGCACGCGCTGCTCTCTTCCGCATATATCGCATCCGCCAGGGTATTCTCGACGCTCTAGCGGACTATGAACGCCAGCACCGTGTGTCGCAGCGGAAGAGCGGATAGTATTCGATCAGCGATTTCGGTTCTCGAAGGGCCAAGGACATCACCCTTTCAAGGTGGAGATCACGGGTTCGAATCCCGTCAGGGGTACCAGCTTCCGCTGATGTGCTATTGGCGCTACCTGTACTCATTCTTCGCGAAACGCGATTCAGTTATCCAACTATGCCTTGGCGCTCGGCACGCACTACCAGGAGCCATGGAGATACTGATCAATGCAGTGCGCGGTTAGCTTGCCGGAAACATCAGGAATTAGCCTCCGGGTGGCGCGCTTGGCCGGTTGAGGGTGATTCCGGTAAGCGAAGCCAGAGAGAGATATGTGCTGGTTGCATGGTTTCATTCACGACGAAAAGCATCTGCGCGCGTACCTGTTCCAGATTCACCTCGTTTCTCAGGGTGGCGCTGAAGGCCGCCAGCGTTTTCTCCACATCATACTTCCGACGGTAGAAGCGGCGATCAATCGTGGATTGCAGGCGTGCGCGGAGTGGCTGGAAGAGCGCTGCGATTGCCAGCGTTGAGATGACCAGAATCGCGGGGTTGCTGGCGCTTTGCCCTGGGATGAGTTCGATCAGGCGGCCAAGACCGATGACGAAGCCCGCATAGAGAAGACCTAGCAGGCCAGTAAGCGAGCCGTACACCAGCGCCTTGTTGATGAGGGTGTCGATCTCCCAGAGCCTGGCGCGCAGGATGGCCCAGCCAATGGAGAGCGGAATGCATGCTGAGAACATGTATATGAGGGCATTGGCTACGAGTATGCCCCAGGGGCCAAAGGTGTGCTCTGGACCCAGGAGGGCGCCGACAATAATGATACCACCTGACCCAAGAAGACCGAGCAGGAGACCAAAGACTACCCACTTCGTCTGCTGGCGCTGAATGGGGGTGGAGACTCGCCGATAACGATAGATTTGCGCGCCGATTGACAGGAAGATAAAGCCAAAAAGGATGGGAACGACAGCATCGGCGAGAGTCGTCGAAACCACTAAAAACAACGGAATCCATATGAGCGCCACCCAACGCGACCAGCGTGGCGCAAAGCGCCCATCGGGGAAAAGATAGAGAAACAAAGCCAGCAGGACGAAGCTGAGTGCGCTGAGCAGATTGGCGGGAATGGATAACACTGGGACGGAAGTGGCCACCACTGTGCCGTCGGTTTGGGCCACCCCGTAGGTGATGAGCAAGACAGCTGTGAGTAGCCCTATTCTTGTCTCAGATTTGCGCCAGAAAATGAGGGCGCCCATCACCAGATATGCTAGCGCGTAGAGAACTTCGATGCTGCCAATGTAAGCGGCATAGAAACCAATCGGGACACCAGCGGCGGTGAACATCTGGAAAAGTTCGGGCGTAATTTGCTGGTCGCCGCAGTTCGCCGCTGCCACGGTGCAGATCGTCCCGAGTTGGGCGTAGCGGAGTGGCAGACCCCAGATCCAGATGATGAGCGAAACAATCGCTAGGCCCAGACATGCCACTCGCAACACCGCCGACCAGCGCCCGTGGAGACGCGCCGCAGAGGAGTTGTCCTGCGCAGTGCCAGTGTCGTTAAGGTTGTCCACTACTGGCGATGGCTGAGTCACTATCTGGCTGTCCCCTCTGAGTGAATGTATCTCACCGTGGCGCCAGCATATCAGACTCGCGTCACGCAAGCGTTACGAGGGGTGTTACGACTGTTATCCGTTCTGGATTTTGCTTACCAGCGCTCGCGGTGGACCATTTCATCGAGCGGGTTGCGCCCGCCCTGCTTTGGTGGCGCATTCAGCGCAGTCGCGTCGGCGGGGTAGCCGAACGAGAGCGCCACGTCGCAGCGGTAGCCAACGGGGACGCCGAGAATCGCCTGCGCCTGGTCGGGATGGTAGATCGTGGCGATGACGGAGCCGATGCCGAGTTCCCAGGCCGCGAGTTGCATGTATGCCGCCGTCTGGCCGACGTCGAACATGAGCCATTCGCGCCGCTCCGGATCGTCCGGCGTTACTATCACCACACCAAGCGCCGCCCCAGCCAGATGGCCCGCGAAGTCGCCCGTCTGCGAGAGTTGTGTGAGTGTATCCCTGTCAGTCACGGCGACAAACTGCCAGGGCTGAGTGTTCTTGGAGCTTTGCGCGCGCCGACCGGCGTTGAGAATCGCTCGGATCGCTTCGCCTGGTAGCGGGTCAGATGTGAAGCGGCGCACGGAACGCTTGAGGCGGATTGCATCGAGCACGTTCATGGCATAACCTCCTGCTCGTCATATGTAGCCACTATAAGATGTGGAGTTGTGTGATGAGGCTGTTTCAATCGCTAAGCCTGATAGGGAGTGTAGCGCGCGACTGACGTATATGGCACTGTTGCCGTTCCTAATTTGCTCTATCGCAATACGCTATAGTGGAACAATGGCTACTACCTCACTTCATACAACGCAGGAGCAAGCATTAGATGGGCATTCTTACTGGCATTCGCGTCGCCGATTTCACCCGCGTCGTCTCCGGCCCGTTCGCCACGATGTTGCTGGGCGATCTGGGCGCCGATGTCTTCAAGGTCGAGCGGCCGGGTACGGGCGACGATACCCGTGGCTGGGGGCCACCATTTATCGGCGGCGAGAGCACCTATTTCTTCTCGGTCAATCGCAATAAAAAGAGCGTTGTCATCGATTTGCGGACGCCTGAGGGCCGCGAACTGGCGCGCAGGCTCTGCCTGAACTGCGATGTCGTCGTCGAAAACTTTCGCGTCGGCTTTATGGACCGCATCGGGCTGGGATACGAGACTCTACGTGCCGAGCGGTCGGATATTATCTATTGCAGCATCTCAGGCTTTGGGCAGACGGGTCCGTACCGCGACCGGGCGGGCTACGACGTGCCGATTCAGGCGATGGGTGGGCTGATGAGCATCACGGGCGAGCCGGACCGGCCACCGGTGAAGACAGGCGTTGCGCTGGTGGATGTGATCGCGGCGCAGTATGCCTTCTCCGGCGTGCTGGCGGCGCTCTATCATCGCGAGCGGACCGGCCAAGGGCAGCGCATCGACGTCTCGCTGCTCAGCGCGGAACTGGCGGCGCTCATCAACCTGGCGAGCGCGTATCTGGTGGCGGGCGAGATGCCGATGCGGCGCGGCAACGCCCACCCCTCAATCGTACCCTATCAGGTCTTTGGCGCGAGCGATGGCTACGTAATGATCGGCGCGGCTAATGACAAGCTCTTCGCAGCGTTCTGCACGGCGGCTGGTCGGCCTGAATGGGCCAGCGATCCGCGCTTCAGGACGAACGTTGACCGCGTGCAGAACCGTGATATCCTCGTGCCTCTCATCGACGAATTGGTACGAAATGATACCGTTGCCAGCTGGGTCGAGCGGCTCCAGCGGGCGGGCGTCGCGGTGGCCCCGGTCAACGATATGGCCCAGGCGTTCGCCGATCCGCAGGTGGTGGCGTCGGGTCAGGTGGTGACCGTGGCGCATCCGGTGATGGAGCGCCTGCCGCTGGTTGGGCCAGCCGCTATCTTCAGCCAGACGCCAGCCGAGGTGCGCCTGCCACCCCCGCTGCTGGGACAGCATAACGCCGAGGTTCTGGACTATCTCGAAGCCCGGGACGACTCAGCTGGCTAGGCTGTGCTGGAACTCCCGGCTGGGCTGCGGCGTATAGTGCAATGCGAGGGACGACAAGCGCCCTCCCACCGCCGCATGATTCCGTGTTCCACAGTGAGCCGCATAGATCCCCATTCGGTCGCGCAGTGCTGGCCGAGACAGCCCAGGGAGGGACATTCGATGAAAGTTGATCTGGAAAGCGCAATTACCGAGGTCACGGTCTATCCGCAGGGCGGTCAGGTGACACGCCAGGGTACGGCGAGGGTGGATGCGGCGGGCGAGCACGCACTCAGCTTCGTCGGGCTGCCGATGGCGCTCGATACGGGCTCGTTCCGCGCGACCGGGACCGGGCCTGCTGGCACGCGGATTCTGAGCGTCGAGAGCACTCAAGAGTATCACGAGACCGCGCCCGAAGAATCGCTAACACGCCTGCGCGACGAGATCGAGCAGTTGGAGCGGGCGATTCACCTGTTGGACGAGCGCGACAAGCTGATGGCGCAGCAGGAGCAGTGGCTGACGAGCCTGGGCGAACAGTCGGCGCGCAGCCTGGCGTGGGGTCTGGCACGCGGGACGGCCAAGCCGAGCGACGCCAGCGGAATGCTCGCCTTCACCGATGAGGAGGCGCAGCGGCTGGCGGCGGCGCGGCAGGAGATTCAGCGCCAGCGCACCGAATCGCAGCGCACGCTGGATGCCCGACGGCGCGAGCTTGCCCGCTTGACCGGCGCCTACCAGCCCGACCGGCTGACAGCGATTGTGCGTATCGAGACGGCGGAGGCGGGCGAGGTGACGGTGAACCTCTCATACCTCGTCTATGGCGCCGCCTGGCGTCCACGCTATGACGCGCGGGTGGACGCCGAGGCGGCGCGCGTGCAATTGACGCAGCAGGGGCTGGTGACGCAGAACACCGGCGAGGATTGGCGGCAGGTGGCGCTCGCGCTCTCGACGGCGCGCCCGTCGGCCACGGTGCGGCTGCCCGATGAGCCTGACCCCTGGTATCTCGATGTCTACCAGCCGCCTCAACCATCGCAGCCGAAGATGCGGCAAGCGCTCACGAGGGGGCCGATGGCAT
>JAICKD010000727.1 GCA_025928125.1 Ktedonobacterales bacterium | reverse complement strand
TCTCGCTATTATCGCATGTGAAGGGGCATGGCGTCTGTCGTTTCGCAGCCAGTCGAGCGATTTCGCGCCAACGCGCGTTGTTCGCGTCGATGCAATATCAGTGCAACATCTGCCACGTTTCCTGGCGTCAATCGTGCAAGATGCACCCAACGATTAGCAACATTCGTAGATAGGACGAGTGGAGGCGCGCTCCAGTCAACACGGCGCGGGTAGCGAGGCGGCCGGAGTACCACCGCCGTTACCCAAACTCGCGGAGTGACGTTGTAACGGATGTTCGTACACAATTTCCAGAGGCTGGCACGCGTGAGAACACCTGCCAAAACCGTCATGCCCCAGTGGCCATGCTGGGAGTAGGCCAGCTTCGCGGCATGAATGCCGCGGCTAAGAACGGGTTTTTGATAGGAACGCTAAGCGTCCATTTCAGCGCTGGATCCCTCTCGGTCTGGAATGGTGATCCAGCCAGGGCGAGGGGACCGGCACGTGGCGACAGATGGCGACAAACATGAGGAACATTGCTTCGGTGCGTGAGGTATTTCCCGGCACACGCCGCTATACACAACATGCGATCTTTGAACTGGCGGAGACGATTCGCGCGCGCGATATCGTCACGTACGAGCATTGCCGCCGTGTCGCCATCTACGCCAATCGCCTGGCGCGCCACATGGGCTGGCATCGTCGCGCCGCCCGCGATCTGGCGCTTGCCGGACTGATCCACGACCTGGGCAAGACATGGGTGCAGAATAGCGTCCTTCATAAGCCTACCGCGCTCTCACAGGATGAGTGGCTGGAGATGCAGCGGCACCCGGTGATCGCGGCGCGTATTCTGATGACCTATGATGTGCCTGATGACCTGATCGAGATCGTGCTGCACCACCACGAGGCGTATGATGGGCGCGGCTATCCCGACCACCTGGTGGGAGAGGCGATTCCGCTGGGCGCGCGCCTGCTCACCGTCGCCGATGTCTTCGACGCCCTCACCTCGGCGCGTTCCTACAAGGAGCCGCTGCCGCTCCAGGACGTACGCGAGCGCATCGAGCGGAGTTCAGGCGTTCTGTTCGACCCGGCCGTCGTCAGTGCGTTCATCGAGATGCTCGACACCACGCCTGATTTCCTGTTGCCCAGCCGCGCCGTCCCCGCGCCGATGGAGCCGATTCCTGGCTGGGACAACCACGACACTATCGAATAGCCGCCATTTCACCCTTAGAATGCCTAACAAAACCGTTATGCCCCAGTGGCAATGAAAGGGGTAGGCCGGCTTCGCGGCATGAATGCCGCGGCTAGGAACGGGATTTGATAGGACCTCTTATAAGAACGAGGTTTTGCCAGGAACTCTTCGCGCGCCCGCTTGGCAGCGCCTCGCTGTAATGAATGCTCCTATCCGCGCGTCTTCTCACACGACCACATATGCATTTCTCGGCGTGAGGATTGCTGGTATCACATTCCATCATCTCGTGATAGTGTATAGGGCGAGCAGTGTCGGCGATGGCGGCGCGCAGAGCGGAAAGGGTAGCACATGCAGGGTCAGCAGGCGGAGCGACTGAGCGCGGACCAGATGGTTGACCGCGTCCATGCGGTGGCTGAGGCGGCGCGGGCGGTTCGCGCGAATATCGGCAAAGTCATCGTCGGCAAGGAGGGCGCCGCCAACCTGCTGCTGATCGCGCTGCTCGGCGAGGGCCACATCCTCATCGAAGACGTTCCTGGCATGGGCAAGACGGTGATGGCGCGGGCGCTGGCCCGCTCGCTCGATTGCTCCTTCGCGCGCATCCAGGGTACGGCTGATCTGTTGCCGGGCGACGTGACGGGCGTCAGCTACTTCAATCAGAAGCTCAACGAGTTCGAGTTCCGCCCCGGACCTATCTTCGCCTCGATTGTGCTGGCCGACGAGATCAACCGCGCCACTCCGCGCACGCAGTCGGCGCTGCTCGAAGCGATGCAAGAACGGCAGGTGACGGTGGACGGACGGACAATGGCGCTGCCGCATCCGTTCATGCTCATCGCCACGCAGAACCCGATTGAACTGGAAGGCACGTTCCCGCTTCCTGAGGCGCAGCTCGACCGCTTCCTGCTGCGAATGCGGATTGACTATCCCGGCGCGGATGACGAGCGCGCGATGCTCTACCGCTTCCAGGAGGCGCAGCCGCTGGAGACATTGGCTCCGGTGCTGACGGGCGAGACGTTGCTGGCGCTCGTGCCAACCGTGCGGGCGGTGCAGGTCTCCGAGCCAATAGCCAACTACCTGCTGGCCATCGTCCGCGCGACCCGCGAGCATCCCGCCTTTGAGCTGGGAGGCAGCCCACGCGCCGCGCTGTCGCT
>JAICKD010000047.1 GCA_025928125.1 Ktedonobacterales bacterium | reverse complement strand
AGACAGAGCATATCCGTGGCATCGGCTGACCGCAGGAAATGCAGTAACGAGCATTTTCCGGGTTCACCGTCGAACAGTTCGGGCAAATCATGGGTACTCCCGCAAGCCACCGTCGCGCAGACACACATCCGTATTGTATCGCGCGCGCGCCCATCTGGATAGCCTGAATCGCCATGCCGCGTGGAGGGCAACTGGTGCAGACGAAGATACGCAAGGTGGCGTGCCGGAAAGCGCAGAGTCACCGCGCCTCCCAGCGTACGTGAGCAGCGAGCGGACAGCTATTGAACGAAATCCACTGGCACATCGTCCGTGATGATACCGCGCTCGATGGCCTCTGTCAGAAAGAGGCGGATGCTCTGGCGACCGCGATCACCCATATCAACGGTCCAGTCGTTGACATACATCCCCACGAATTGATCGGCCGTATCGGTGGGCAGCCCGCGGGCGAAACGCATGGCATAGTTCAGCCCTTCCGCACGATGCTCCAGGCCGTAGACGATACTTGCCTTGAGAATGCGCGACAGTTGCGCCATGCGCTCCGGGCCAAGATCGCGCCGGACAGCGTTGACGCCGAGGGGCAATGGCAGTCCGCCAGTGCGCTCATGCCACCATTTACCCAGGTCCACGGCCGCATGCAGACCAAGCGCGCTATGAGTCAGCTGGCCCTCATGAATCAACAGGCCAGCTTCAGCCTTGCCAGAGCTGACCGCCTCCATGATCTCGTCGAAGGGCATAATGTCATACTCGAAGTCGCCGAGATAGAGGCGCAGCGCCAGATACGCGCTGGTCATCGTGCCAGGGATCGCGATGCGCCGCCCGGCCAGCCACTCCGGGCCAACGGCGTCGCGAGTGACGACCATCGGACCGTAGTTGTCGCCCATACTCGCGCCGTGCGTCAGGATGGCGTACTTGTCGGCGACGTAGGCGTAGGCGTGGACGGAGATGGCGGTAATTTCGAGCCGCCCTTCGAGCGCCCACTGGTTCAACGTCTCGATGTCACGCAGGATATGCTCGAACCGCAGACCCTCAGTATCGACATGGCCCTCCGCCAGACCATAGAACATGAACGCATCATCAGAGTCAGGGCTGTGACCCAGACGAATCGGTGTACTCTCGGTTGCGCCGTTATCAGACGAGCTCATACGTATCCCTTTTCAGCAGGCTAATGCGCGAAAACCCCATGGAAGACGATCTCGACGAGATGATTCCCGCACATCGTAGATTGTAACGCATGGGAAGCGAGGATTCCCCTGCCCGCCTCCCAGTACGATAGTCATTGTTGAGCATGATACTAGTTGACAACCGGAGAGCGAGTGCTAGAGTGGTAAGGAATGGGGTACGTACTTTGGCGTAGGCTGGCTTGGTGGGCGGATGGTGGATGGTATTCGACGCTGTGGAAGGGGTGGCACGTGGCCAAAGGTCGTGGAGGGTTCCCGGAGGACGACGGCTACTACGAGGGTGACTATCGCAACAATGGTGGCGAGCAGCGCGGGCGAAACCCACGCCGTACAATCCCCCTCTCGCCTATGTATGAAGACGACGACTACGGGCATGGCGGCGCACTTGTCCCATACGACACTGGCGACCGTCTGCCCGCAGTCGCGCAGGACGAGACTGGCCCTGTCATCATCGCTGGCGACGGCGTCTCGATGGGCAACCCCTTCATCAAGCGACGCGAGCGTCCGCTGACCATGCGGCTGACCATCATCGGCCTGATAACCTGCATTCTCGTCACAGGCATGTTTGCCATTACCCCGCTTGGCGCCAGCGCGAGCAATTCGATGTCATCTTTCCAGGCAATATCTGGCGCGATTGTTCTGAATAAGGATCCCGCCTTCTTCTGGTATACAGCTGTCTGGGGTGATACGCCAGAATCCATCGCGCAAAAGTTTGGCGTGCAGGTCGGTGGGATCTATGAATTGAATAGCCTGCTGGCTGGGCAGGAAATCAGTGTTGGCATCGCATACAAGATTCCGCGCGATGCCACCTATGGCAAAGATTATCGCCCGCTGTCATTCGTCCCTAGCGCTGGTGACGGCACAACCACCTTCGGCAATAGCCCGTGGACGTCGATTGCGGGTGAGCCAGCGCAAGACTCGGAGGTCATCTGCGGCCCGAATGGCAATGGCAATCCGGCAGGATATCAGCTTCACTCCCCAAACTGGGGTGCTTACTGGGTGCGTGGCTTCACCTGGTATCACAACGGCGTGGACCTCGCGGCGAATGAGGGAAACCCAATCCACGCGGCGCAATCAGGCCAGGTGATTTGGGCTGGGTGGGATGTTGGCGGTCTGGGCTGGTCGGTGAAGATCAATCACTGTAACCACGTCTCGACGGTCTATGGCCACATGGATAAGCTAGAGGTCACGGTAGGGCAGATCGTGCTCGTAGGTGATGTGGTTGGCCTTGAAGGCTCAACAGGATGGTCCACTGGACCGCACCTGCACTTCATGGTCGAATGGAACAATGAACCAGTTGACCCAATGTCCTACTACAACTACAACGAGTACACCATCACCCATAACAGCTGATCGGCACGTCGCGGCGTTCCCTTACCCTGCATCAAAGACAACGAGGGCGGAAATGTTATCCGCCCTCGTGTGCTGTCTGCTGCCCAACCTCGCTATTTGCTGGATGGCGCATCCGTGGAATGTGGCTGCCCGGTGTCCTTCTGCGCGTCCTTGCCCTGACTTCGCCAGCGTTGCGCCGCCTCATCCATCAGCGCGACCAGCCGCTCTAGCCGCTCGATGACGCTGGTGACATTCGACCGCTGCTTCTCATAGGCAGCGGGATGCAGCTCACGCACATAGGCTTTCAAGTCATCGTCGGTCAGGTCGTACCATTTCAGATCGGCCTGAAGTCGGATATGCACTTTGTATCCCGGATCGTGCTGACGGCGCTGATTCGTCGGATTGAGCAGGTCAACTCCCTGGAGCGACGGCGTTTCGGCCGGGGCCGGATGTAGTTCCGCGGCGAGCTTTTCGAGGTCACCGACGCGGAAGAAGTTGCCCTTGCCCACCCCAGGGTAGGCGCGCAGGCGTTTGCTGGCGACCAGTTCGAGCAGTGTCTCGCGGTCAACCTTTAGGCGGCGGACCGCCTCGCCTTCATCCACAAACGAAAATCGTGATGGTTTACCCGGTTGCATGGGATTCCTCGTCGTGTGTGTAAAACAGGAGGAGCGTGCTGCCATAGCGCCGCTCGTCATAGCGACGCAGCCGTTTGAGCGTCAGCGCGTCCAGCTCGGCGCGCTCCTGTGGGTGGATTTGTACGATCACCAGGCCATCTGGCTCTGTCAGAGGCGCGGTGTCAAGCTGGGTGAGCGCCCGCACCGCCAGGTTCTCATACTGCGGTGGCGCGATATAGACTAGATCGAACCGTCGTCCGGTTGCCGCCGCCTGCTGTAAATAGGCGAAGGCATCGGTACGGAGTACCTCGGCGCGGTCGCTGAGATTGGTGAGCGCAAGATTCTCGCGCACTAGCCGCCAGGCCTCCGGGCTACGCTCGATAAATGTCGCCGACTCCGCGCCTCGGCTCAGCGCTTCGATGCCCACGGCTCCCGTTCCAGCAAACAGATCGAGCACGCGCATGCCCATAATCTCTGGCGCGAGGATGTCGAAGAGCGCCGTCTTGACACGGTCCATGATCGGCCGGGTCTCGCTGGACTTGGGTGACTTCAGCTTCCGCCCACGAGCGCTGCCAGAAATGACACGCATTACCGCGATCTCCCGGCGGGTCGCCCGCGCGGCGCGGTCCGTGGAGCGGCTGAAGTATCGGGGCCATCGGCAGCCGCCGCTTCCTGGTCTGCGCGCTCTTGCTCTGCCTGGAGCGCCGCAAGCACCTGTTCGGCTTCCTCGGCGAATACCTCTTCCTTGCCCCAGCGAATGAGCGCGTCCAGTTGCCCAGCCGTCAGATGGTCGGCGGTCGTCCGCCAGAGGCCACGCACCAGCGCCACCGCACGCGACCGGCCAAGTTCATTTTCGACAATATTGCGATAGGCGTTACGCTGGTACTCGCTGGCAGTCCCACCGCCCGTCGCCGAGCGTAGCTTGCCAATCTGCTGCAACGCCTGCGTACGCGCGCCGCTGGATTTGCTGGCAGATGCCGCATCTTGGGCGGGAGCGGACGTTTCACGGGCTGCGCTTGTGGTCTTGCGCCCCGCGGTCGTCGCGCGAGAGCGGGCAGGCACGGGCGGTGGCGAGAGATCAGGCACATCGTCGAGGTCTATCTCATCGTCATCGTCGTTATCGTCATCAGTTTCATCCAGCACATCATCGCTGGCAACCGGATTGGCGCCATTGCCAGCGGGCGCAGGCGCAAAATCATCTTCGATCAGCTCGTCGTCCTCGTCGAGCGCATAGAAGATGGTCTCGTCATCCTCCTCCTCGAATCGTGACGCAGCTGATGGCTCGGCGACGGCGCGGATAGCGCCAGTGACCGGATCGGGCGCGAAATCCTGTTCTGGCTCTGATTCCGGTTCTGGTTCCGGCTCGGCATAAGAGGAGGCTCCGAGCAATTGCCGTCGGAGTGACTCCAGCGCCTCACGCAGGTTAAGCCCTTCGAGCGAGCGCACGCCTAAACGATCCATCGCCTGACGCGGATTGAGGCCAAGCTCAGCGGCGGCGGATATAAACTCTGGGCGGGTCATCTCAGCGCCCATGGCGGGCGTGGCGACGGGCGGTTTGGCGCGAGGCGGCTCAGTTCGCTGTTGCGGCTGCGGTGGAATTGGCCGCTCGGGAGCGGCGGCTGGCTGTGGCTGGGCTGAGCGTGACTGGCGCTCAGGCGCTTTCGGCGTGGGCGGGCGGTCGATACCAGTGCCATGTAGGCGTGCAACCGGCTCTTCGGCAGCAGCTGTTGGCTCCGTGGTCATTGGACCCGCAGGCGCATGCCCGTTGGTGGACACAGGCTCCTGAGCGGGGGCTGACAAGACTGGCGCGTCATTATGTGGCCCGCCCAGCGCCTCAGCGATGCGTGTATCGAGGCGGCGCGAGAGCGCGTCCATTCCGACGTCCGCCGCTTCGAGCAGCGCCTCGACATCCTGCGCGGTTGCGTCGCTCGGAACGGGAATGCCAATCTCCAGCGTCCGCGTCTGCCCATCCACGGTAAACGTTACGGTCTGCCGCAACCAGATATGTCCGGTATCATTCGCTTCCATAAAATCTCCACCGCCTCACTCATCGCTCCGCCCGCTCACTTCGATGGAACGTTGTGGTGACACCATATTATACGCCATGCCGCCTCACCCAGCCTGATGCATGACAGAACGAATCAGCCGCGCTAAATGGTCACCAAAGGCGGCAAAATCGCCCACTCGGCGCCCATACATTGCCTCCGGGCCAGACACATGCTATACTCGCGCAAGGCGTGTCTGCGAACGCGCGGTCAACCACAGGACGGAGCGAGCAGTGAACGAGAGTACCTCACACCAGGATGGCGCTGTGACAACACTCACGAAGCAAATCTCCGACGCCGATGTGGCGCTCTTCAACCTGGTGACCGGCCTGACGACGGTGACGTCCGACCAGATTCCGATACCAACGCAAAGCACGCGCCAAATCGCGCCGATGGCGATGATCGCGGCTATGCTCGCGGGAGCCGCCGCACAGCATGGGTTGCGCCCTGACACGGTGCGCTTCCTGAGCGAGACTATCCACTTTACTGAGCCAGCGTACACTGATGATACTCTCACCGCGACCGCCCAGGTGGTAGACCGGGACAACGCGGCGCAATCGGTACGGGTCCTCGCCCACTGCGAGAACCAGGACGGGCGACGCCTTGCCGAGGGCGAGTTTGTGCTTAGCGACTAGCAATCTGACGGCAGCTCACCTAACCTGCCAGGCCTTTCATCAGCCACATCTCAGCGCCTCTACGTCAATGGGCTGAATTTCGTTGACATCCCCCTTGCCGCGCCATATACTGACCGCGTTTGTGTCATCTTGTCATGGTTTGTGCATGTCGAACTGTCATCCCTCTCGTATAGTTCAGTGAGACGTCGGGCAGACAGCCCAAACGCAGGAACCAGGCGATAATTCGGAGAAAAACATTCTATGAGCGGCCCAGGGGGTTCGACGACTAAACGGGATCAGCGGCGCGATGCACGACGCCAGCAATTACAGCAGCGGCAGCTGATCCGCGAACGCGAGCGACAACGCAAGATTCGCAATCAACGGCTGCGGCTGGCAGCAATCATCGGTGTTCCCATTCTTCTGGTAGCACTGGTTAGTGTCTTGCTGGTCGCCACCCACCAGGGGCCATCTCCCTCGAACTCGACTGGCCTAAGCCCCGCCAGCGGCCAGACGGTGGATGGTATGCAGTGTACAGCCAGCGAGCAACTGGTCTTCCATATCCATTCGTATCTGGAAATCTATGCGGATGGCAAGCCGGTCACGGTTCCTCCGGGCGTAGGTATCGTGGCTCCCGAGGGTTCTGGCGAATCGGCGCTTGCATCGAACGGGCTGAAGACCTGCATCTATCCGCTCCACGTGCATGATGGCGGACCAAACATCGTCCACATCGAGTCGCCGATCCAGAAGACGTATACTCTCGGCAATTTCTTCGACATCTGGGGGCAGCCGCTCAGCGCCACGCAGGTGATGGGGAATAAGGCCGATAGCACTCACAAGCTGTTCTTCGAGGTATTCGATGCGGCTGGCAAGCTGACTCAGGTCACGAGCGATCCGCGCGCCATTGGGCTGGCGGAACACGAGACAATCGTAATCCTGTACAACAGCCCAAACGTGCAGCCCAAGCCGTTCACCAACTGGACGCAGTACGGTCTGTAACGCGCATAGCTGGCACACCGAACAGAAATGCCCACAAAACATCCCCCGCCGGAATCATCCAGCGGGGGATGTCTCGTATGCGCGCGGCGCGGGCTAGGAGACTAGCGGCCGTGGCACATCTTGTATTTCTTGCCGCTGCCGCAATAGCATGGATCGTTACGGCCAATCTTGCCGCTGGCCGAAGACGACGAGGCGCTTAGGTTGGCGTGCGCTGGCTGAGGAGATCGCCCATTGGGCCGTACACCCCCGCCCTTTGCGCCCTTCACGCCATTGCGCGCGCCATTGCCACCCGCTGGCTTACCGCCATTGCCGTTGCTCCCAAGCACCTTCGCGGCGCCGCTCCCTGGAATGGCTCCCAATGGGCGCGCGCCGTTGCCTTTGACTTTTGGTAGCGGGAGAGGCAGACCAGCGGACTTCGTCTGGCCGCTGGCATCCGCCATCGCCTGGGCGTTCGTTTGCAGGTTACGCGGCAGCGCCTGCGCTGGTGGAGCAGGCGCCTCAATATGCACAAGCCCGCGCATCGCCAGGTCTACGATGTAATGTTCCAGGTCTACTTTGAGGCGTTCGAAGGCGCGGTACGCCTCGGACTTGAATTCGTTGAGCGGGTCGCGCTGGGCCAGCCCACGCAGCCCAATGCCACTGCGCATCTCATCCAGGTGATCGATGTGGTCGCGCCAGAGGGCATCAACCACCTGCAGAATGACCGCCCGCTCGAATTGGCGCATGTAATAGCTGCCCGGTTGAGGAGAGTTGTGCTCTTTAACGCCCTCTTCGACCTTGTCTTCTTTCTTGCTGTAGGTGTCGAGCGCAAGGCCTACCATGTCATCGCTGAGGGTATCCCGCTTGAGCCGGTTGAGCTGCTCGGGGAAGATGTCGTCAGGCACCTCGATGCCCCACAGCTCGAACTGCTTGACGATGCCGTCCAGGTCCCACGCTTCGGGCAGGTTGGCGCGTGTATGCTCGGCCACGGTGCGCTTGACGTCATGCTCGATCATCTCGACGATGCGGTCATACATGTCGGCATGTTCGAGCACCTTGTGTCGGTCGGCATAGATCACTTCGCGCTGCTTCGAGATCACATCGTCGTATTCGACGACATTTTTGCGGATATCGAAGTTGGCCCCCTCAACCTTAGACTGCGCCTGCTCCAGCATGCGCGAGACGGTGGAGCTTTCCAGCGGCATATCATCGTCCATGACTTTTCCCATCAGCCCAGCGACGCGATCCGAGCCAAACCTCCGCATCAGCTCATCCTGCAACGAGACGAAGAAGCGAGACTCACCGGGATCGCCCTGACGGCCCGCGCGGCCACGCAGCTGATTATCGATGCGGCGCGACTCGTGGCGCTCGGTGCCGATGATATAGAGGCCGCCGACATCGAGCACCTTTTCGCGGTCTTCCTCGCAGCGCTTCTTCGCCTCTTCGAGCGCCTCCGCGCGGTCTTCATCGGTCGCGAACTCGAGGTCGATCCCGCGGTTGGTGAGAATCGCATCAACGTAGGCCTCTGGATTGCCGCCAAGCACAATGTCGGTGCCACGGCCCGCCATGTTGGTGGCGATGGTGACCGCGCCGCTCTTGCCCGCCTGCATCACCACCTGCGCCTCGCGGGCATGCTGCTTGGCGTTGAGGACGTTGTGCTCGATCCCCTGGCGGTTGAGCATCTCCGAGAGGTACTCAGAAATCTCGACTGAGGTGGTGCCGACCAGTATGGGCTGGCCGACCTCATGCCGCTCTCTGATCTCCTCGACCACCGCGCGAAACTTGCCTTCCTCGGAGCCATAGATGAAATCTGGATTATCGGTGCGCCTGATGGGCTTGTTCGTCGGGATGACGATTACATCCAGCTTGTATATCTTGTTGAATTCCTCGGCCTCGGTCAGCGCCGTGCCGGTCATGCCCGCCAATTTCTTGTATATCCGGAAATAGTTCTGGTAGGTAATGGTCGCCAGGGTACGATTCTCGTTCTGAATCTTCACCCCTTCTTTGGCCTCGATGGCCTGGTGCAGCCCCTCGCTGTAGCGCCTGCCAACCAGGACGCGGCCCGTGAATTCATCCACGATCAGGACTTCGCCGTCACGGACGATATAGTCTTTGTCCCGCTTGAAGAGCACCGACGCCTTGAGCGCGTTCTCCAGGTGCCGTGTCAGCTCCATATCCTCGTAGATGTTGCGCAGCCCCATCGCCTGCTCGACCTTGTCGATGCCTGAGTCATTGATCGAGACGGTGCGCTGCTTCAAGTCCACCGTATAGTCTTCTTCGGCGGTCAGCCGTGGCGCCACCCGCGCGAACCGCTGATAAATCTCGGCCGACTCTTCTGCCTGCCCAGAGATGATGAGCGGGGTGCGCGCCTCGTCGATCAGGATGTTGTCCACCTCGTCCACGATGGCATAGTTGAGGTCGCGCTGCACGCAGAATACGGCGTCCGGCACCATGTTATCGCGGAGGTAATCGAATCCCAGCTCGCTGTTCGTGCCGTAGGTAATATCGGCGGCGTAGGCGGCGCGACGCTCTGGCCCCTGGGGTGGCAGTGAGGAGACGATGGCGCCGACGGAGAGGCCCAGGAACTCGAAGATTCTGCCCATCCAATCGCGGTCGCGCTGGACGAGGTAGTCGTTGACGGTGACGATGTGTACGCCTTTGCCCGTCAGCGCGTTGAGGTACGCGGGCAGCGTAGCGACCAGCGTCTTGCCCTCACCAGTGCGCATCTCGGAGATTTTGCCCTGATGTAGGACGATGCCGCCGATGAGCTGCACATCGAAGTGGCGCATCCCAATCGCGCGGCGGCTGGCCTCGCGCACCACCGCGAAGGCGTCGGGCAGAATATCGTCGAGCGTCGCGCCATTGGCCAGTTCCTCCTTGAAGTCGGCGGTCCGCTCGCGCAACTCCTCGTCGGTCAACGCCTTCATGTCGTCTTCGAGGGCATTGATCTGATCGACAATAGGTCGAAGCCCCTTCAATTCTTTTTCGTTGGGGTCACCGAACACCTTTGTTATCAAGTTCATCTTCGATCCCGGTCTTTCATCATGCTGATCCTATGTGGCTCTGTAGCTCTGTGGCTCTTCTGGTTGTCTGGGGATGCTTCCCACCCTATATGCAGCCTATGCAGACTATGCGGTCAATGTACACGTAGATGTATACGCACGAGACGCAAAAAATCTCCATCGTCAGGACGTCTCATACCACTAACTCGATCCATCTGGACACCTCCACATTATACCATGCGATGCCCGCCACTCCGGGACATTTCCGCACATATGCATGACAATCCGCGACCTCGTCACTAGACCATTTGTTCTCTTTTCGGTATACTAGCAAACGGATAGGCGCAATGAGTTGACGAGGGTAGCGAACGTGGTGATTCCAGCGGGGGGATTTCGCCGGGTGCTCCATGCCGACCTCGATTGCTTCTTCGCCGCGGTCGAGGAGCTTGATAATCCTTCGCTGCGCGGGAAGCTGGTTATCGTCGGCGGCGACCCTGACCGGCGCGGGGTGGTCAGCACAGCCAACTACGCCGCCCGCCGCTATGGCATCGCCAGCGCGATGGCCGCCGCCCATGCGCGACGCCTCTGTCCGCAGGCAATCTTCCTGCGCCCGCGCTTCGACCGCTATCGCGAGCTTTCCCGCCGTGTGATGGCAATCCTTGAAGATTCGGTGCTGGCGCTGGAACAGGTGTCGGTTGACGAGGCATTCGGCGAGTTGCCACCGGGGCTGCCGGGCTGCGAGCGGGCGGAGGCAATTGCCCGGCGCATCAAACAGCGGGTGCTTGGCGAGACGGGCCTCGTCATCTCGATTGGCGTTGGGCGCAACAAGTCTATCGCCAAGCTGGCCAGCGACGCCTCGAAGCCCGACGGCTGTCTGGTGATCCGGCCCGGCGCTGAAGATGCGTTTCTGCGCCCGTTGCCGGTGGGCAGGCTCAACGGCGTCGGACCCCATACCCGCGAGCGGCTGGAGCGCCTGGGCCTGCGAACGGTCGGCGATCTGGCCACGCGGGAGCTGCGGGAGCTGGAGGCACTCTT
>JAICKD010000559.1 GCA_025928125.1 Ktedonobacterales bacterium | reverse complement strand
GGGCGCCGCTTTCATGGTCCTGCTGGCGTTGGCGGGCGGCCCGCTCTGGCTGGCGGTGGCGTTCCTGGTCGGCGCGCAGTTCGGCGATGCAGCCTACACCGTCTACGGCATCACGCAGACGACGACGCTCCAGCGCATCAGTCCAGCCGCCGCGCTGGGACGCATCACCGCCAGCATCCAGTTCGTGGCGGGCGCCGCGACAGTGGCGGGGCTGGCGCTCGGCGCTGCCCTCGGCCAGACGCTCGGCGCGCGGGGAACGCTGCTGCTGGCGACGCTGGGCATGCTGCTCGGCCCGCTCTGGCTGACGCTGGAACGCATTGCGCCAGAGGAGGGGGTGAAGGCAGCGGAGGAAGGGGATGCAGAGCCAGTGGGAGTGTCCAGCGATTGAGGATGGCTCAGCAATGAGGCCGCACAGCGACGTCGGCTGGCGGTTAAAACCGCGCCTGGAGGGCGGCAAGCCGCCGCGAAACCCGCCTGCGCGGGTTCCAATCCCGCCGGAACCCAGTCCGCGCAGGCGGACTGGGCGGCCCGCTGGCCCTCCAGGCGCGAATTCATTCGCCAGCCGACGACGTTGCTCGGCGTATATCCTGAAACAACATCACCCGCCAGCCGACGGTCCCGCGCGGGTGTTGCGACGGCCAGCGGCCGCTCGGCGCTGCCCACTTTGCCCGCTTCTCAACCCGTGGTATGATTGGCCGCACACCATGCTGGCGCCCCATGCGCCGTACACCTCGCATAACTGCGCGTGGATAGGCGTGGACGCACTCAAGAAGGTATCGTTAAGAGGGTATCGCTGTGAGGCCAAATCAACCGGAGACATCACCCGCGCATTCTGGTGTTCCTGCTGTCCTCGACCACTCTATCGCCCACGACCAGGTAGCTGATGTCCTCGGTCGGCTTGAAACGCAAGCGGGCGCCTGGGGCTGGTGGTTGGCGCTCACGTCCCCACCGGTCGCTCATTTTGCGCATCGGGCGCTTTCCGCTCGTGAACGTGAGCGTCTCCGTCGCGCCCGTCTGTTGAGCGCACTACAACTGACCGCGGTCGTCCTGATCGCGCTGATCCTGCCGCGTGGATTCATCCCCGTGCTGGATCCGGGAACGCTCGCGGGCGTGGCTGGCTTTGCGGTCATCCTGCTCACGAGCATCGTCCTGAACCGGCGAGGCGCTGTCGTCGCGGCGTCCATCGTGTTCACCGCTGGTCTGGCGCTCGCCATCGCTGGATCGCAACTCGCCACACCTGGTGGCAAAATCAGCTTCCAGGATATGGCAGGCTATGACCTGCTGGTCATCCCGCTGGTCGTCGCCAGCTTTCTGTTGTCCAGCCGCAGCATCATCCTCCTGTGGGGCGCCAGCGTACTGTTCGTTGTGCTGGACCTCGGCGTGTCGACCCATGGAGCCAACCTGGACGCCTATCTGCCGACAGACCTCCCGCCGTTTGCCCGCATCTATCCGGTTGCCATCTATCCCATCGTCCTGACCGCCGTCGTCGGGGTCATCGCCTGGTTGGCGGCGCGCAGCACCGCCCGTGCGCTTGTGGAGGCGGATCGCACGGCGGACGTGGAGCGGGCGTATGCGTTGCTCGCCGAACAGAACCGCCAGCTAGAGGAAGCGATCGGCGTGATTCAGCACGTGCACTCCCGCGTCGCACGAGGCGATCTGGGCGTGCGCGCTCCGATTCGTTCAGGCGATCCGCTGCTGCTGATTGCGAGCAGCCTCAACCTGACCCTTGATCGCCTCGCCCGTGGGACACTCTCCGCCGCAACCCTCACAGAGGTGGAGCAGGAGATGCAGGTACTCCACAAGTATCTGTCCGACCTGGCGCAAGCCCGGTTACAGACGCCTGTACCCAGTGACCAACTACGCCGATTGGCGCCCCTTGCGTATGGCCTGGAGCAGTTGCGCGGGCTGATGCTCCAAACCATCCAATCCGCCCGCGCCATGACGGAGCAGATGGGGCGCGACAACCAGGTCGTCAACAGCGACGTGCAGCGCCTCGCGGCGGGAGCTAGCGCCGACCCTGACGCGGTGAGCCAACTCCAGCGCGATGTCGAGGCGCTACATGCCAACATCGCGCGGCTGTACCAGTATTTAGGCCAGTTCCTGTAAGCTCCCCGCGCGGCGCCATGCGGCCAGCAATGCGGCTGGCGAATGAATTCGCACCTGGAGGGCCAGCGGGCCGCGAAGTCCGCCTGCGCGGACTCAGACTCGGTGGCAGGTGAACCCGCGCAGGCGGGTTTTGTGGTGGCCGCAGCCACCTTCAGGCGCGGTTTCAACCGCTGGCTCGCTTCACCGCTGACCCGCTTCGCCGGCGTCACTCGTCGTCGGCTTCTTCTTCCCATTCGGCGATGAGAGAGCTGAGGCGATGATGCTCTGCCTGATGGGCGATATAGTCACGAATCGGCGCCAGTTGGCTCTGACCAACCGAAAACGCCGCATAGCCGCCCTGCCACTTGAAGAACGTATCGGGCGCGACCTCGTGCGTCGCCAGATGCGCCGATGCCTCTTTCACCTGCTTGACCACCTCGGCGACCGAGCGTGTCGCAGGCAGCCGAACCAGCAGATGGATGTGATCTTCCACCCCGCCAAGCGCCAATACTTCCGCGCCCATCTCCACGCACGCCGCCTCGATGCTGCGATACACCCGCCGCTTCGTCTCACCGACCAGCAACGGCAGCCGATCCCACGTTCCCCACACCACATGCGCAAACAGCGCTACCCGCGTCCTCCGCATCCCTCACCCCTTCTCGCATGCCGAATCCCAGTCCGCGCAGGCGGACTTCGCGGCGCCGCAGCGCCCTCCAGGCGCGGTTTCAACCGCTGGCCCGTTGCCGCATACAAGAATACCGCCGAAAATTTCGTCGCGCTTCGCGCGATTCCCCACGTATAACCCAACCTATATTTCATTGCATGTAGAAGAAAGGAAGAACATGAGAAATGGAATGCATTATGAACCAGCCGAAGGCGCGAACGCGAGACGGAACCCCCTGCCGTCGAGGAGGTTGACCCACCTGATGCCGTCGCGGAACGCCGCGCGCGCGCCCCTGGCGGCGCCGTACCATGAACCACCACGCAGCACTCTATTTACAGTAGAATCCTGGTCTTCGCGCCCATCATTTTCAATGTATTTGTAGGGTTTATAGAGGCTGCTCGTCCACTCCCAGACATTGCC
>JAICKD010000557.1 GCA_025928125.1 Ktedonobacterales bacterium | reverse complement strand
CGCTTCGAGCGTCTTGATATCATCATTGCGCTTGGGCTGGCCGGGCTGGTCAATGGCGCGATGCTCATCATGGCGGCGTCGGTCTTCTTTGGCAGCGGCAATAACGAGATCGGCTCGCTGGAGACCGCCTTCCATACGCTGCGGCCGTTGCTTGGCGACGCCTCGTCGGTCATCTTTGGTGTGGCGCTGCTGGCCTCCGGCCTCTCATCGTCCACGGTGGGGACGCTGGCGGGCCAGGTCATCATGGAGGGCTTCCTGGGGTGGAAGATTCCCACCTGGCTGCGCCGTGGCCTGACGATGCTGCCCGCGCTCATCTTCATCGCGCTCAACGCGAATCCCGACCAGACGCTGGTAATTAGCCAGGTGGTGTTGAGCTTCGTCCTGCCGTTCGCCATCGTGCCTCTCTTGATCTTCACCAGTCGGCGCAGCATCATGGGCGGGCTGGTCAACCGACGGGCGACGATGATCGCTGGCTGGGTCATCGCGACGATCATCCTGGGGTTGAACGTCCTGCTGATCGGGCAGACGTTTGGCATCGGCTTGTTGGGGTAGCTGGCCCGCGAATTGCGTTCGATTGCCCATACGAAGGCGTCGGCGAGACGCTACAGCGCTCGCCGGGTATGCGCTGAGCGCCGATGACATGCGGGCTATATGACGTTCAGATGCTTGACGCCTTCAGGCGAGCATGCCTATACTATTTCAGTACGGCTTTTGCGGGGTGTAGCGCAGTTGGTCAGCGCGCATGGTTTGGGACCATGAGGTCGCCGGTTCGAATCCGGCCACCCCGACCGCGACGCCACCGGGTTTCACAGGCGTCGCCACGACCCGCACGCTGAATTAATCCCCTGATCATTTCTGGTCATTTCACCACCTAATTCTGGGGCGCGGCTGTGTGGGTGTTTCTCCCGTACGAGCATACATGCGCCTGGCATACACCGTGCGTATGAAACGTGTGCAACGTTGTGCAACGTACGGAGAGGAGGACAATGTTCGATGGACGCTGGCTCAAGTAGTCGTAGCCAATTCTTATCGCTAACCCGCCGTCGCGTTCCGGTTTTGCCAGCCTGATTTTGGGCGCTCCGCACCCTTCCGCAGGCCGACCTGGAAAGCGTCGGCCAGAACAGCATTATGCGGGAGGCCCTTCATGGAGCAGCCAATTCCAACCCCAACCGATGTGCTGACGCAGCGTGCGCTGGTTGCGCGCCGCGCCGCGGAAATCACCTTTCGTCGCCCCCTCGCCTACCTGCGCCGCTGGCGCTCTGGCCGTTTTCCCCGTCCCCTCTTCTTCCTCGCTTTTCTCGGTCCCGGCCTGATCGCCGCCAACGCGGGCAATGACGCGGGCGCCGTCGCCACATGGTCGAGCGTGGGCGCGCGCTACGGCTACGGACTGCTCTGGGCGCTGGTGCTCGTCACGATTGCGCTGGCGGTTGTCCAGGAAATGTGCGCGCGGATGGGCGCGGCCACCGGCGAGGGCCTCTCCGATCTGATTCGCGAGCGCTTCGGCGTCCGCGGCTCCGCCTTCGCGATGTCAACGCTCTTCTTCGCTAATGTTCTTATCACCATCTCCGAATTTGCCGGGATTGCCGCCGCCTGCGAACTTATTGGTATCTCCAAATATATTACGGTGCCGCTGGCCGCCATCGGCATCTGGCTCATCGTCACGCGCGGCTCGTATGAGCGCGTCGAAAAGATCTTTCTGTTCATGGCGTTCGCCTTCTTTGCCTATCCTGTCGCCGCTATCATGGCCCATCCAGACTGGGGCGACGTGCTGCATCATACCGTCGTTCCCACGGTCTATCTCAACGCCACCTACTTCCAGTTGCTCGTCGGCGCGGTAGGCACGACGATCACGCCTTACATGCAGCTCTTCATCCAGTCCAGCGTCGCCGAAAAGGGCATCCAGATGGAGGACTATCCAGCCGAGCGGCTCGAAACCTATGGCGGGTCGGTCTTCGCGGGCATCGTCGTCGCCTCCATCGTCATCGCCACGGGCGCGACGGTCTTCGCCGCCAGCCATGGCGCGGGGGTGCAGATCAACGACGCCACCCAGGCCGCGATGGCGCTTGTGCCATTCCTGGGTCGCTTTGCCCCAGTCCTCTTCATGGTTGGGCTGCTCGGCGCGTCGCTGCTGGCGGCGGCGGTCGTGCCGCTGGCCACGGCCTACTCGGTCTGCGAATCGTTCGGCTTCGAGCGCGGCGTCTCGTACTCGTTCAAAGACGCGCCCATCTTTCAAGGCCTCTTCACAGGCATGATTATCCTGGGCGCGGTTGTCGCGCTCATTCCGGGGCTGCCTCTGATCCCGCTCATCGTCGTGGCGCAGATCATCAATGGCATGCTGCTGCCGATTCTGCTGGTCTTTATTCTGCGGCTGGTCAACGACCGGCGCATCATGGGCAAATACGTCAACAGCGTGCTGCAGAACACCATTGCCTGGGGCATCACCAGTGTCTTGTCGGTGCTCTCATTCATCATGATTCTCAGCATCGTGCTCCCTGCCGTCGGCATTCCGTTCCTGCAATGACCTGGAACAAGTCGCTACGACAGCCTGCGCTGATTTGCCGATAGATAAAGGAGCGTTGCAATGCCCGCACTAACAGAATTTCTCGGAAAACCCATTCGCGACCCCAACGGCGAGGCGGTGGCGGCGCTGCATGATCTGGTAGTACGTCTGCCCCAGACCGAGACGCCAGCAAACCCTATGGATATCTACCCACCAGTCGTTGGATTGGTGGCGCGAGTCAAGGGGCCACGCGGCTCGCGCGACATCTTCATCCCCCTGGATGAAGTGAGCAGTCTCACACCGGAGGGCGCGGAACTGTCAACACAGCAAATGAACCTGCGCCGGTTCCAGCGGCGTGATGGCGAGATGGTGCTGCGCGAGGGCCTCTTCGACCGCCAGGTGGTGGACCTGGAGGGGCGACGTGTCGTGCGCATCAACGATCTCGATTTGTCCCGTCGCGACGAGACATGGCGGCTGGTCGCGGTGGATATCGGCCCTAGCGCTCTACTGCGCCGGATGGGCTGGGCGCGTGTTGGCCAGGCGGTGACAGCCGCCTTCGGACGCGATTTCGCCCGCAAGGCGCCGATGATCGACTGGTCACAGGTGGCTCCGGTTGCCAATGATGAGGATGGCGCCCTCCGCCTGCGAGTGCCGCGCGCCAAGATCGAGGTGATG
>JAICKD010000690.1 GCA_025928125.1 Ktedonobacterales bacterium | reverse complement strand
CTATATCGCGTACATCGCGATCAATCCCGGCGGCTGGACGCTCGCCCACATGGCGACCGGCATCTTGATCGTCGCGCTGCTATGGTTCCTGGGCGTGGCGCAGGGGCTGACAAAGACTGGTTCGCTTGGCCTGACCATCGCAACGTTCCTGGTTGGTCTGGCGCTGCCCATCGTCGGCATGTCGCAGCTTGCCGTGCCAGACGGCGCGGGCCAGTATGGCGTGCAGGGGCTGCATGTCGTGCTGGCGGTTGCGGCCATTGCGCTCGGCGAGATCTGCGTCTCGCGCTATCGCAAGGCGACCGCCCTCGCCAAGTAATGCGCTGGCGAGCATCCCTCCCTTCACTCGCGCTTCGAACTTCCCCGGCTGCCTAATGCAGACCGGGGAAGCGTTGTAATTGCGACTGTAGATTGATGAACCGTGCTGTTTTACCGGTGAAAAGCGGTGAGTTTGTTGCCGAGCGCCGCATGACATTCTCCGATGACCGTCTGAGTTGATAGCAACAAAGCGGAAATGCCCACCAGCCAGAAGAAATTCGGGTTCGCGACGATGAACAGCAGTGAGAGCACGCCGAACCTCTAATACGCACTTTTACGTAATTCTAACGCAGCGTTTCCGCTTTACGCGATTCGATATGGATGATAAATTATATCGGCAATCAGAGAGAATAACCGTGTTAATCTCTACGGTTGCTTGACCACAGCGGCAGAGCTGTGTCTTATGGATGGCATACCGGATCCTGGGGCATACTCCGGTGTGTCAATTGGAGTGCAACTTGCCAATTACGGCAAGAAAGGACGTTTTCCCGCAATGCTTACAGCCTCTTCACGCAACACCCGATTCCATTTCCTTCCTCTGCTGGGTCTCCTCTTCTCGGTCGCTATAGTTGTCCTTGCCTGTGGATCCACAAGCGCCAACACTGGCACAACTACGACTGGCTCCTCCGCAGCTTCCACATCAAGCGCCAAGCACTTCAAAGTAGGGGACCAGGTCAAGGTGGGTAGCACCTGGGTTGTGACAGTGAACTCAGCGCAACCACATGGTGCGACAGACATGGATCAACCAAAGAGCGGAGACACCTATCTTGTCATTGATGCGTCATTCAAGAACGTTTCCTCAACAGAGCAGGATCTTTCAACATTGCTACAGTTGAGCTTGAAGGACGCCACAGGCCAGAAATACGACGAAACGATCACGACATTTGCCAAGCAGCCACCCGATGGCAAGGTGGCGGCAGGGGATATTGTTCGTGGCCAGGTTGTCTATGAGGTGCCAAGCGCCCAGAAGGCGTTCACGCTGGCCTTCCAGTCCGACATTGTCTCGTCGGGCCAAGTAATCTGGGACATCAAACTCTAGCGCTGCTCACGGCCAATACGTTTACGCAGATACCGCCATCGGCTGCCTCACCGATGGCGGTATCTGCCAAATCGTTTCGTCGTCTAAATTACGTGCTCTCAGCCCGCGTTCTCGCCCTGCTGCGGCGCGCTGGGCGCGGCGTTCGCTGGCGCATCGTCGGTAGTGGTGGGGGTGGGTGGGTCGGCCTCGACGACGAGCGGATAGGCTTCGTCGTCGTCATCCTCGCCCCAGACGGGACGCGCGGGCTGCTCGTACTCGCGCAGGAAGCGCTTGCCCATGTACCAGCCCAGCCGTGTGAGCGCGACGAAGATCGCCAGATAGACCCCGACGGTGACGATAACTGCCAGCGCGACGCCAAAGCCACCCAGTGGATGGACCAGGAACGCGCCGACGAATCCGAAGAGGATGTAGCCCAGCGGCGCGAGCAGGCAGGCGATCATGACACCGAGCAGACAGCCGAGGTAACCGCCATGCGTCGGCCAGTCGTAGCCGGGCGGCGTCGCGCCACGATAGCGCTCGTCCTCCTCGCTGGCGCCACTGCCGCCCTCGATCACGTCTGCCTGGTCTGGCGCCTGGCCGTGAATCAGCTCTGGCCCGCCATCGTCGGGCGCTCGCTCGATGGATTCGTCCGTCACGCTCGCCTCATATCTTGTTGTATCTCGTTTGTATCTGATCGTATCTCGCGCGCGCGATGCGCGTCGTGTCGTCTGCTGTGCGCGCTGGCATGCGCTGTCGCGCCATCTCCTAGCATACTCCACCTGCGCCGCCCACGCCAGCGAGCGGCGAGCCGCGACAGCGCGCGACAGGGCGCGACAGGGCGAACGGCATTGACGCGCGCCACGTTGCGGCGTGATACTGTCGTGGCGGGGTGGCCCCGCAGATCAGCGAGAAAGGCGGCGCCTCTTGAGCGCAACCGCAAGCTTCGAGGAGCACCTGGAGAGCTACGTGACGCTGCTGCTGCGGCTCGGCGTCAACCTCCAGCCGGGGCAGAACCTCATCATCAACTCGACCAGCGCGCCGGTGGAAGAGGTCGCGCCAGTGATGCGGCTGATGACGCGCAAAGCCTACGAGCTGGGCGCGCGCAATGTCTATCCACAGTGGGACGATGGCGAGATCGCCCGCACACGCATGCTGCTGGCGCCCGATGCGGCGCTGAGCGATGTGCAGCTGTGG
>JAICKD010000755.1 GCA_025928125.1 Ktedonobacterales bacterium | reverse complement strand
CTCCGGCCCGCGACCCCGGTGAGCAGTGAATAGCCGCAGGAGGTGCAGAAGCGGTCGATGGCGCGGTTGGATTGGTGGCAGCTGGGACACATCACCCACGACTCCGGCCCGCCAGTGGCTGGGGCAGGCTTACGCGGAACGGCGACTGAGCCAGTGCCGAGCGGTGTGCCACAGGTGGTGCAGAAGCGCTGCTGTGGCACATTGGGCGCGCCACACTTCGCGCAGGTGACCATCGAAGTTGGCCCGCGTCCACCAGTGACGCGCGGCGAGGGTCCGGGAAGCGGCTTCTGAGAGTCCATCGCCTCCGAGAGCGCCAGCGCCATATCGGTCGCCTGCTGGAAGCGCTCAGACGGGTCTTTTTCGAGCGCCTTCATCACGACCGCCTGCACCGCTGGCGAGATGCGCGGATTGCGCGTGGAGGGCAGCGGCGCTGGCTCGTAGATGTGGGAGTGCGCCAGCGCGGTGTAGTTATCGGCCTCGAAGGGGGTATGGTTCGTCAGCATCTCGTAGAGCATCACGCCGAGCGCGTAGATATCGCTGCGTGCGTCCACCATCGCGCCCCGGCACTGCTCCGGCGACATGTACTCCGGCGTACCAACGCCCGCGCCAGTATGGGTAATGACGTTCGAACTTTCGACCATCTTCGCGATGCCGAAGTCGCTGAGCACGACACGACGACTGACCGTTTCCTTGCCGTTATCCACTCGCCGTCGGGTGTCCATCAGCACGTTCACTGGTTTGACATCGCGATGGACGATGCCTTGCGCGTGCGCGTAGGAGAGCGCGGAGGCCAGATCGTGGATGATGGGCGGAATATCGGCGAAGGTGAATGGGTGGCTCTCCATGTAATCCTTCAGATTGCCGCCAGCGATATACTCCATCGTGATGAATAGGTGGCCCTGTTCGCGGCCAGCGTCATGCACCACGAGGATATTGGGGTGCGTCAGCTTCGCCATTGCTCGCGACTCGATCTTGAATCGCTCGACGAAGTCATGGTCGGCGGCATAGTAGGGCGGCAGCACCTTCACCGCGACGTGACGGTCGAGGTTCGCCTGATAGGCGCGATAGACCCTGGCCATGCCGCCCTGGCCTATCAGTTCCTCGATCACACAATGGCCCAGCGTCTTGCCAATCAGCTCGTCAACGCCCTGGTCATCAACCTGTTCTGCCACCCGTGCTGCCCTTCTTGCGGAGAACGCCCAGCCGCGCTAGCGGTAGACGAAGACCAGCAGCGTCTGGCCGACCTGGATCTTGTCGCCATCTTCCAGCATGTGCTCGTTGATGCGCTGGCCATTGACGAGCGTGCCGTTGGCGCTGTTCTCGTCACGCACCAGATAGCGGCCATTGGCCTGCCGGTTGATCGTCGTGTGGGTGCGCGAGACGGCCAGATCTTCGAGGAAGACATCGCTTTCGCGGCTGCGCCCGATGGTGATGCGGTCTTTGCGCAGGTCGTAAGATCGTCCCTGCTCCTTGCCTTCGCTGACCACGAGCCGTGGCTCGCCCTGCCCTGTCTGCGGCCGCACCACATATGTGCGCTGGTCCTCGGCGTAGGCGCCGCCCGCGCCATTGCCAAAGTCTTGCCGACCGCCGCCATATGCGCCCGCAGGGGCAGGCGCGCCCCAGTCTTGACTGGGAGCAGTCGGGCTGGTGGGCGGATTGTTCCAGTTCGGGGCGCTCTGTGGCGTGGGTTGATCCCAGGCTTGTTGCGGCGCGGGCTGCTGGTTCCACCCCTGTTGCTGTTGTGGGTCTGGTGGCCGCTGATTCCAGTCGTTGCCCCCGGCGGGAGCGCCCCAACCAGAGGGAGCCTGGGCGGCTGGCGGGCCGCCCCACTGCGGCTGCTGCCCCGCGTTATCCGGCGGCCCGCCCCACTGGGGAACGGAGCTTTGCTGGTCGCCGCCCCAGCCCTGGCCTGATGGTGATGGCGACCCCCACCCGCCTGGAGCGCCGCCACGCCCGGCGTTTGCCGCGGCGGGCGCGCCCGGGTTTCCGTAGGATGCCCAGTCGCTGGAGGCAGGCCCGGCATTCGGGCGGCTCGCGGGACCAGCGTAGTCTTCGCCCCAGCCGCCGCCTGGACGCGACCGGCCGGGCTGGCTCACGGGCGCGCGCGACTGGCCGTATGGCCCCTGATTCGCATCGTAGCCAATGCCGCGCGATGTCTTTTTCGCGTCGCCATTG
>JAICKD010000825.1 GCA_025928125.1 Ktedonobacterales bacterium | reverse complement strand
GGTGGGCATCCGCCATGTGCCGCCGGATGGCATGACCGTGCGCTATGAAACCGGAACCCTGGTTCCATCGTCCGATGGCAGCTTTGGGCCCAGGTTCACCCACACGACGTACATCTACACCGCGCCCAGGGACAAACAGACGATCAACGCTACTTATGCGTCGCTCAACAACGGTAGAGCGTACGATTCCCTGTTCGACCACTTCAACTGCCCGCTCACCTCGGCTCCGATACCCTCCTCCATCGAGTTCACACGGCATGGCGTCCTCCTTGAGACGTGGTGGCCCAGCGGCTGTACCGTCAGAGAGAATGCAGGTGGCGCCGATGACGCTTTCGGGTTGACGTATCACTACTGGATGCCGCCGTCGGACGGGATACCACTTCCTGCGCTGAACTAGTCTGGCGCCGCCTGAGGAGAGTCGCTGCTATGAACCTGCCTGCCCCAACAGCCCCAGCGTCGGTCGCTCGCCGACATGGACGCCGCCGCTTCTGGCTGGTGGTTGGCGCCCTGCTGGCGTTCTTCATCGCGTTTGAGGTGGGCATCCGGAATGCGCCGCCTGATGGCATGACCGTGACTTACGAGGAACCCAACCCTCCCACGTACATATACATGGCGCCTCAGGACCAGGGGATCATCAACGACTACTATTCGACGCTCAACACTACCCCGGTGGAGTCTCCGTTCGTCAACATCAACGGCTGCTCACCGATCGAGTACCCCCAGTTTGTCTTTACCTGGCACGGCGTCCCCGTCGAGTCGTGGTCTGGTGGCTGTGTGTATATCGAGAACTCCGGTGGTATCTCAGGCATCTTCATGCTGAGGTCTCACCTCTGGAATCCGGGGTATGGCCCATTCCCACCGCCTCCGTCGCAGTAGAGGGCAGGCGCTACCCCAGCCCAACCATCCCATTGACAGCGAGCGGCGCGCAGACTAGCATAACTTCGCAGGTCGTCTCTTTCGCATCGTGGAGAGCAGGAAGAAGGATCATCGCATGACCCTCCCCAGCAGCGCCTATGTGCAGCTAGCGCCCGAACAGCGTATGTGTCGCATTCTCAATGGCATGTGGCAGGTCTCCGGCGCGCATGGGCACATCGAGCCAGAGGCCGCGCTGGCGGCGATGCTGGCCTATCACGACGCCGGCTTCACCACCTGGGACCTCGCCGACCACTATGGGCCAGCCGAGGACTTCATCGGCCAGTTTCACCGCCTGCTCGCCAAAGAGCGTGGCGCGGCGGCGCTGGCCGCGATGCAGGCATTCACGAAGTGGGTGCCACAGCCCGGGCCGATGACGGCGGCGGTCGTCACGGCGGCGATTGATCGCTCGCTGCGCCGCATGCAGGTGGAGCGGCTCGACCTGCTGCAATTCCACTGGTGGGACTATCGCGACCGCCGCTACCTCGACGCGATTGCCCAACTCGACAAGCTGCGCCGCGCGGGCAAGATTCGCGCGCTCGGCCTGACCAACTTCGATACTGAGCGCCTGCAAGAGATTCTGGAGAGCGGCGCGCCGATCCTGACGCATCAGGTACACTATTCACTCATCGACCAGCGGCCCGCCGCGCGCATGGCGCAGCTCTGCGAGCAGCATGGCGTGCGCCTGCTGGCCTATGGCGCCGTCGCGGGTGGACTGCTCGCCGAGCGCTGGCTGGGCCAGCCAGAGCCATCGCGCCGACGCCTGGAGACCGCCAGCCAGCAGAAATATCACCAGATGATCGAGGCATGGGGCGGCTGGGGGCTGTTTCAGGAGCTGCTCATCGCACTCTACGGCGTCGCGCGCAAGCATGACGTCAGCCTGAGCGCGATTGCGGTGAGCTTT
>JAICKD010000574.1 GCA_025928125.1 Ktedonobacterales bacterium | reverse complement strand
GAAGAGCAGCGCCTTGAAGGCGGCGTGCGACACCAGATGGAACATGCCAGTCGCGTTGGTATCCGCGACGGCGAGGCCGACGAACATATAGCCAAGCTGGCTGATGGTCGAGTAGGCCAGCACCTTCTTGATGTCGTTCTGTGTCAGCGCGATGGTGGCGGCGAAGAGCGCCGTGAAGCCGCCGATGTAGCCCACCACCTCCAGCGCCTGCGGGCCAGCCACGCCCGCGTAGATCGGGAAGAGCCGCGCCACCAGATAGACACCTGCGGCCACCATCGTCGCCGCGTGAATCAGCGCGCTCACTGGCGTTGGGCCAGCCATCGCGTCCGGCAGCCAGACGTGCAGCGGGAACTGAGCGGATTTACCGACCGCGCCCGCGAAGACCAGAATCATCGCCAGCGTCAATACAGCGATGTTCATCGTCTTGGTGGCTGTCTGCAACTGGATGAAATCGAACGTCTGGGTACCGAAGAAGAGTATCAGGATGCCAATCAGGAAGCCGAAGTCGCCCAGGCGCGTCGTGACGAACGCCTTGAGCGCGGCTGGTGGCGGATAGGGCGGGGTGTCGGGGTCGGCGGGATCTCCGGGCGGTGCCACATCGAACCAGAAGCCAATCAGCATGTAGGACGAGAGGCCCACCAGCTCCCAGCCGATGAAGAGCACCAGGAAGTTCGCGCCGAGCACCAGAATGAGCATCGAGACGGTGAAGAACGAGAGTTCGATGAAGAAGCGTGAGTAGCCGAGGTCGCCCGCCATGTAGCCGCTGGAGTAGAGATGCACCAGCATCGAGACGCCCGTCACCACCACCAGCATGATCGCCGTGAGCGTATCTATGCGGAAGTCAATCGCGTAGTTCAGCGGGCCGAAGTTGAACCAGTTGTAGAGATGGATATCAACAGGCTGCTGGCCGCCGAGGAACTGGATGAAGATGATGACCGCAATGATGAACGCGGCGAGCATCGTTACCGTCGTGATGGTGCTGCCGACCTGCGCCCAGAAGGGCGTCGCGCCGCCATGCTCATCGTGACCACCGCCATGCGCGCCGTGTTCTTCTTCGTCTGGCGTGTGGATGGCTACCCCGTCGCTAGCGCCGTGGCCGCTCTCCGCCGCGCTGTGCGCAAGGCTGTGAATGTCGGCGGGTGGCGCGGGACGGTGAATTTTCGGCCGTCCCGCAAGCTCCAGCGGGCGCGTCACCAGCAGGACGATGATGAGCGCGGCCAGGGGCAGCGCGGGAATCAACCAGGCGTACTCTACCATACTCCACTCCAGCTCCGTTGCCGAATGCGGCGGCATGCGACACTGCCCGGCGCGGAGCCGGACCAGTTCGCGACTACCAGCGCATCAGATTAATCTGGCCGACGTCAATCGTGTTCCTTCGCCGATAGATAGCGATAATCATCGCCAGCGCCACAGCGGCCTCGGCGGCGGCCACGGTAATGATAAAGATGGCGAAGACCTGACCGGTGAGGCGGCCTCCGAGGGTTCCGTGGTGAACGAAGGCGGACGCGAAGCCGACGAGCGTGATGTTGACGGCGTTGAGCATGATTTCGATGCTCATCAGAATGCCGACAGCATTGCGGCGGCTCAGCGCGCCAAAGAGGCCGATACAGAAGATGACCGCGCCCAGCACCAGCACCGCGTTGAGTGTCACCATCGCGCTTAGTCCTCCCGGCCTATGACAATCGCGCCCACAATCGCTACCAGTATGACGATGGAGGCGATTTCAAAGGGCAGCACATAGCTGTAATCGAAGGGGCTATAGAGCAGTTGCCCCAGCCGGACGACCGAGCCGCCCGCGTCGCCCGCATTGACCAGGTTGGCCGGGGCGCTTGTGCTGGCGATTGCCATCGTGCTGCTACCGACAGCGTAGATGACGCCAACGGCCAGCACCACGCAGATGATTCCGGCCAGCCACCATTGCCCCGCGAAGGGGTTGGCGTTGGACGAGGTCATCGCGTTACGGGTCAGCATGATGGCGAAGAGCACCAACACCGTGACCGCGCCAGCGTAGATGAGGATCTGGACGATTGCGATAAACTCGGCGTTGAGCAGCACGTAGATTCCGGCTGCCAAGCCAAAGAACAGCGCCAGAAAGAGCGCCGCGCGCACGATATTACGCAGCAGCACCACGGCCAGCGCCGATCCTACCAGCAGCACCGCGATCACGTAAAACGCCACGGTCGCCAAATCAGGCATGAAGTTGCTCCTCTATAAACTGGCCACTGGACCGCAGCAACTCATCTGAGGATGTGTGGGGCGGACGAAAACGCCCCGAAGCGAGTCACCATCTCTGATTGTAACATCGGCTGTCAATTGACGACGCACGCTCTCCGATAGGCGTAATCCAGAAAATATCGGGCCTGACGCTCCCATCAGGCACGCATCCCTCGCGGCGCCACGATAGCCGATTTGGGGCTTTTCCGTGTGGGTGGTCACGGATGGTGATTCTATATGTCGTAGGGTTTAGCGATGGACGCGCTCTCGGCCATAAATGGCCGGAGTAACGGGAGTCGGGCCATAAATGGCTATCGCGCCCAATGGGCGAGCAGGGCGACTTTGTCGCCCTGACGGGCTTTTAAGCCCTCTGTCGTCATTACTCCGGCCATTTATGGCCGAGACGGGAAGGCTGCCACGAGGGGGCTGAGCCTTCCCTCCCAGCGCGCTAGCAGCAAGCGGCTCTCCATGCTACACTTAGGAACGCCGCCTGTGTGGCGCGCTACTTGCGGAGACCGAATCGCAGGTACCTTACCGATTGGCACTGGAGGTGCAGGACCATGGGTGTCGTAGGGCATCTTTTAGGCGGCTTGCGGCGCGCGATTGGGCGCATCTTGCTCTGGTTCCTCATTTTTGGAATTATTGGCGCGGCCATCGTCGAGGGGGCAGCATTCTTCGGGACCAAAGGCGGCCCGACTACCATCACCCACATTATCGCCGCCGCGATTGGCCTCACCCTGGCCTATGCCGCGGGGCTGACGGTGCTGATGGTCGAGGTGATTCGGTTCCTGGTTGGGGCAGTGAGAGAGGCGGAGAAGACCGTCGAAGGCGAGATGGGAAATCTT
>JAICKD010000113.1 GCA_025928125.1 Ktedonobacterales bacterium | reverse complement strand
TTCTTCGGCTGCTGCGGCGCACGTCATCGGGACAATTCCCGCGCCGCTCAATCCCGGCAACATTCCTGGCGGAGTGGCAAGCCCGATTCCTGGCGGCACGGCGCTCTGGCAGCCGCACGACCCGCAGACGCTCTATGTGGCCACGTATTACGCGCCATAGCGAACTTCACCTTACCATATGCGCTAGTGAGCAGTCCGCGACGAACATCATCGTCCGGCGGACTGCTCCTTTTTGCGCGCATATGCTTCCAGTGAATTGCTGACCGATCTTCGCGGCCCCATGCCAGGCGCATCGTGATATACTGGCCTCGGCAAGCGTCCATTTCCATGACGGAACGATCTGGCCGGTAGCGCTAAGGAGTCACATCGATGATGGGTGGATTTCACTGGTTTGACCTCTTTCCTTGCCTCTTTTTTCTGCCGCCCATTCTCATCGGTTTCTTCTGGATGCGGCGCGATGCCGATAGGCGCGGGCAGCCGGGGCTGCTCTGGGCGCTGCTGACGATCCCCCTCAGTTGGGTCGCGGTCCTAGTGTATCTAGTCGTGCGCGCGTTTAGCTCGCCAACCGCAGCGCGGTAGGGCGCTGGGGGGCTCAATACCGTGAGCGACCAGACGACCGCCACGTCAGATTCCGAGACACTGACATTCCCGCCGGGATTCCGCTGGGGCGTCGCGACGGCCTCGTACCAGTACGAGGGCGACTGCGAGAACAGCCAGTGGCGCGCCTGGGAAAAGGCGGGCGGCATCGCGAATGGCGACATCGCGGGGATCGCCTGCGATTGGTGGCGCCACGCCGAACGCGACTTCGACCTAGCCCAGCAACTCGGCCTCAACGCGCTACGTCTCTCGGTGGAGTGGAGCCGGTTGGAGCCGCGTTCGGGCGAGTGGGACGCCGCCGCCTTCGCGCGCTACCGCGAGGTACTCCAGGGGCTGCGCGCGCGTGGCATCGAGCCAATGGTCACGCTCCATCACTTCAGCAATCCGCTCTGGTTCGAGGAGATGGGCGCCTTTCTCGCGCCGAGCGCGCTCGACCTCTTCACCCGCTTCGTGGCGCGCGTCGTCGAGGAGTTGGGCGACCTCTGCGATCTCTGGTGTACCATCAACGAGCCGAATGTGTATAGTGTTGTCGGCTACCTGTTGGGCATCTGGCCACCCGGTCACAAGGGTGACGCGCGCAATACCTTCAGGGTGCAGGCGACACTTGCCCGCGCCCACGCCGCCGCCTATCGCGCCATCCATCAGCGCCAGCCCAACGCCAGAGTTGGCTGGGCGCAGAACTTCAATATCCTCGATCCGGCGACGAACAGCCCGCTCGACCGTCTGGTCGCGGGTATTCAAGATGCCGCCTATAACGACTTCTTTCCCCGCGCCGTGCTGACCGCGCGCGCGGTCTTCCCGCTCAATCTGTTCGCGGGCAACCTGAGCGATGTCCGCGGAACCTGTGATTTTCTCGGCATCAACCTCTATTATCGCGAGCGCGTCGCCTTCAGCTTGCGGCATGCCAGCCAGATCTTTGGTCGGCGCTTCGTCCCCAAGGGCGTGCCACGCGGCGACCCTGGCCTCAACGATTTCTTTGGCGAGGTCTATCCCGATGGCATTCGGCGCGTTGCCGAGCGTCTCGGCGTCTTTGGCAAGCCCATCTACATCACCGAGCATGGCGTGGCCGACCGCACCGACCGAATTCGCCCATGGGTTGTCGAGCAGGGCGCGCGCAATGTGTACGCGGCAATCCAGCAGGGGCTGGATGTCCGTGGATACTACCACTGGTCGCTGGTAGACAACTTCGAGTGGGCTGAGGGCTGGCACTCACGCTTTGGACTGGCGGCGCTCGACCTCACCACCCAGGAGCGCACACTGCGCCCAAGCGGCCAGTTCTACAGCGCCATCGCGACCGCCAACGCGCTCACCCCAGACATGGTGCGCCAGTTCGTCGTGGACGCCCCACCCAGCGCCAGGTAGCGCTTAACTTGCTGGCATGCTCCTTGCGCTCACTTCTCGGCAAGTCGCGCAACCATAGCGCAACGTCGCAAGATACTTGGGGAGGCCAGTCCAGTGGACAACGCAGTGTTGGTCGTCGACGACGACGAGGGGCTGCTGGAAACACTTCATGATCTGCTGGAGATGGAAGGGTATTCAGTGGTCCTGGCCCATAACGGCGTCGAGGCGCTAGAAACGCTGGAGACGCTGAGGCCAGCGGTGATTCTGCTGGACCTGCGCATGCCACGCATGGATGGCGCGACGTTTGCGCGTGAGGTACACCAGCGCGGCAACCTGCAATCCCTCTACATCATCGTGATGACCGCTAATCTCGACGCGCATAAGACCGTCGCCGCAATTGGAGCTAACGATTATCTCGCCAAGCCGTTCGACGTTGACGAGCTGCTGGGGAAGATCGAGCTTGCGATGCATTCCGCGATTCATTAGCTCGATGCGGCAGGGAAAGTCAGATGCAGCACGGCATTGCCCCAGAGCCGCAGCTGCTGTTCGATGGTGAAGACGCTTTCGAGGCGGTGAAGCTGGTCAGGTAGGCGGGCGGTGCGCATCAGATTGACGGTGAGGACACCATCGGCTTCTAACAGACTGGCAACCTGGCGCAGAAACGGTCGCGCCAGCGTACCAGGCGTCAGACGACCACCCTCGAACAGATCGAGGCAGATCAGGTCGAAGCTTGCGGGCTCGCTTGACGTGTGCTCCTCCACCCAGTCAAACGCATCGGCCTCCACCGCCTCCAGCCCCACCAGCGCATCCAGGCCGAACTCGCGACGCGCCACCACCAGCACCTCGGCGTTGCGCTCGATTCCGACGATAACAACTCCGGGACAGCGCCGCGCCAGCAGCGCCGGCAGCGTGCCGCCGCCCAGCCCCAACAGCAACACTCGCCGCGGGCAGCGTTCTGGCAACATGAGTGGCCAGTAGCCCTGGACCTCGCCAGCCTCATCCTCCGGCAATGTCACCGACTGCGTGACGTTGCCCACCTCCAGCGCCAGGCGGCCATCCTTGCGCGCGACCGTGCGCACAGGCAGGGGCCGTTGCGCGCGCCGCCTCGCCTTCTTCGTCATCATCGCCCTCCCACCGATGGCCTGGGCCTATCTATTGCGTTACCCTCTCAGATAGCTGATGATTTCTATATCATCGCATACGGACGTTGCGAGAGAGAGGAGCGTATCGCATGGCTGAGACTACTCCACCACCGACCTGGCTCGATCTCTATGACTGGCGGGCGCGTGTCGCGGCGATGTATCGGGAACGAGCGCGGCGCATTGCCGAGGGCGACGATCCCGTAACAGTCTGTGACGCCTTCCGCGCGACGAAAGACGCCCTCTTCGCCAGCCATCCGCAGTCGCCGCTGGACGCCGAGGCCCGCGCGGCGTTTCGCGGGCTGTCGTATTTTGCCTATGATCCTGCCTTCTGTGTCACCGCGACGCTCACATCGGAAACGGCGGAGGACGAGGTACTGGCGCCATCGAGCGGGCCGCACGCCATGCCGCTACGTCGCGCTGGGCGGGTCTCGTTCACACTCGGCGAGGATGCCGTGACGCTCGCGGTCTACTGGATCGATGTCTACGGCGGCGGCCTTTTCCTGCCATTCCGCGACACCACGAGCGGCGGCGAGACCTATGGCGCCGGGCGCTATCTCCATGACACCGTCAAGGGCAGTGAGTTGCTCCGGCTCGACGATACTGGCGAACATGGCTACCCGGGTGGGCGAGTGCTGCTCGACTTTAACTATGCCTATAACCCCTCGTGCGCCTACGATCCCCGCTGGGTCTGCCCGCTCACTCCGCCGGAGAATCGGCTGGCGGTCGCCATCCGCGCGGGGGAACAGGTTTTTCACGAGTGATACCCTGGATAGAGCGACGTCCCGCTTTCCGCTTCGCGACGTAGCCGACAGAACAGAAACGCACACAACCCTTTATGCGCTGATGAGGCAGGATCACGATTCATTACCAACCCAAGGGGAAATATGATGCAAAGCCAGGAGACTGGATTTCACACCATAGACGACTATATCGCCGCTTTTCCAGCAGATGTCCAGGCGCTACTCCAGGCAGTACGTGCAACCATACACGCTGCCGCGCCTGACGCGGTGGAGCGCATCAGCTACAACATGCCTGCATTCGCGCAGGAGGGCAACCTCGTCTATTTTGCCGCCCTCAAGCATCACATTGGACTCTATCCGACATCGAGCGGGATTGCGGCATTTCAACAGGAAATATCAGCGTACGAAAGCTCCAAGGGCGCGGTGAAGTTCCCGAAAGACCAACCAATGCCACTGGACTTGATCACCAAAATCGTGCAATATCGCGTGTCCGAAAATCTCAATCGCGCCGCCGCAAAGCGGTCTAAGGCGCAGCGGCGCAAGGCATAAGCGCGAGACGTCCGTTCCTTCCCATGGAGGGGATGCGAGAAGGTAGCGGCTCGCCTATTTCAGCAACTGCTGGGCGACCACGATCTTCTGAATCTGGTTGGTGCCTTCGTAAATTTGCGTAATCTTGGCGTCGCGGAAGAGCTTCTCCACCGGATACTCGCGGATGTAGCCGTAGCCGCCGTAGATTTGCACCGCGTCGGTTGTCACCTCCATCGCCACATCGGAGGCGAAGTTCTTGGCCATGCTGCTCTCGTAGAGGAATGGTCGGCCCGTCTCCGTCTCCCGCGCCGACCACCACGTCATCAGCCGCGCCGCCTGCACCTTGGTCGCCATATCGGCCAGCATGAACTGGATGCTCTGGTTGGCCGCGATGGGCTTGCCGAACTGCACCCGCTCCTTCGCATAATCGCGGGCATACTCGAAGGCGGCGCGCGCGATGCCCAGCGCGATAGCGGCGATCATCGGACGCGAGCGGTCGAGCATCGTCATCGCCAGCTTGAAGCCGCTGCCCTCCTCGCCGAGCCGATTCTCCACTGGCACGCGCACATCATCCAGCAGCACCTCGCCAGTATGCGAGCAGCGGATGCCGAGCTTCTTCTCTTTCTTGCCGCCGGTCAGCCCTGGCGCATCGCCCGGCACGATGAACGCCGTCACCCCACGATGACCAAGCGCGCGGTCCACCGTCGCGAAGACGACGTACAGGTCGGCAATGCCGCCGTTGGTGATGAACCGCTTCGCGCCGTTGAGCACATAGCTCTCGCCATCGCGGCGGGCGGTGGTGGTCATCGCCGCCACATCCGAGCCAGCGCCCGGCTCGGTCAACGCCATCGCGCAGAGGCCGTTGCGCTCGATGACCCGCTTGAGCAGCCGCTGCTTCTGCTCATCGCTGCCCGCGATCAGTATTGGAATGCTGGCGAGATGGGTGCCGCCCAGCACCGTCGCGACTCCCGCGCATCCCCACGAAAGCTCCTCGGTGATGATACAGTTGGTCAACTCGTCGGTGATACCCAGGCCACCAATCTCCTCAGGGAAGGCGAAGTTGGTCAGCCCCAACTCGCCCGCCTTTTTCACCAGATCCCAGGGGAACTCTTCGCGCTCGTCCAGTTCGGCGGCCACCGGGCGTATCTCTTCTTCGGCAAAGGTATGCGCTAGGTCGCGCATCGCCTGCTGCTCGTCGGTCAGGGTAAAATCAATCATCGCGGTCGGCTCCTCGGCTGCATCGTGGCTCGATGGGCGGGCGCTCCATTGCGCCGCGCCACTGTTGCCGAGTGTACACCAGCGCCAGCGCGCATATCAAATGCGCCGCCCGCGTTCACGTGCATCTCGCAGACTGTGATTGCACGCTGGTCAGGGGGCGACGGGTACATCGTCCACGACATCGAAGGTGGGCCGCAGATACACGCTATCGTAGCGGTCCCAGGCGCTGTCAGCGCTCAGGTTCGCCCAGACGAAGCTCGCCGCCGTGGCCGCATCGAGCACCGCGGAGCCATAGGGTTGGGCGATGATATCGGCATACTCATCCTGAGTCGGCCCAAACACCATCACCTTCACGTTCTTGAGCGTGACGCCGCTTCCCCACATCGCCTGCTGTTCGCGCAGGCTGAGCGCCTTGGTAAACTCCTGCGCCGCTCTGATCTGTTGATTGGTGAGCGGCACGGCGCCTCCGACCGTGATCGTGACCGTCACGCTGGCCGCCTGAGTATCGTAGGCTAACTGCACGGCCTGCGCGACTTGCGTTGATTGCGGCAGTTGGCCAATCGCGTCGCACGCACGTCCGGCAAGCATGTCCTGGGTTGATGTGGTGGCCGCCACCGGGCATCCTGCCACAGTCTTACGCGCGCTCTGGCGAGACGCGCTATTGGTGGTGGCGCAGGCCGTCAGGCTGCCAAGGGCGACAAGAGCGACCACCACAAGCGCCCGCGCGCCGCTGTTACGATAAGTGCCACCCATACCATGCCATACCTTCCCGGCTCACCGCGATGCGCATGCCCGCGAGCCAACAATCACGCCTCGTCGCACGTGGGATACAGACGTTGCCCACAACGTAGCGGCTAAACGACAGAAGCAGCAAGGGGCTATTTCAAAACTCACGGCCCGACAATATACAACGCGGCATCGCATCTACTGATGAGTAATCGCCCCATCAAAAGCAGAGGAACTGCACTATTTACGCCATTTCCAGGTGTTTATCGAATTCTGAAATAGGATGTGAGAATCCGGGCGGAACGGCGCGTATTTTGTGTAGACCACCACGCGCTCATCATCGAATCTACCGGGCTGCGACGAGCATTTGCGCGTAGACGGTCTGGCGCTTTGTCATGGGCTTCTTTACAACGGAAGCGACCAATGCCCCAGTCATTGACTGGTGGAAGTGCAGGAGGCATATGTATCACTCAGGCGTTAAACGCATCATGACACGCGGCGTCTTCGTCGCCACCGCGCTCTTGTCTCTCGGCCTGGCGGCCTGCGGCACGAGCGGCGGCAGCAGTGGTAGCAAGGCGCTCAAGATCGGCACTGATCTGCCTGTATCCGGCACCGACGCGGCTGTCGGACTACCAACACAGTATGGCGCTGACCTGGCCGTGCAGCAGAACAAAGACCTCGGCAACGGCTATACGCTGACCATCGTCCACAAGAACGACGAAGGCACCAGCGGACCAGATCCCTCGATTGGCGCGGCCAACATCCAGCAGTTGATTGCCGACTCTTCCGTCATGGCAATCGTTGGCCCGTTCAACAGTGGCGTCGCCAAGCAGGAAATCCCCATCGTCAACAAGAACACAATCGTCGCTATTAGCCCAGCCAATACCAACCCTGGTCTGACCAAGCGGGAGTTCGCTCAGGAGAACGGCATCAACTTCGACCTGCTGCACCCGGCGGGCAAGCCTGAGTCCTATTTCCGCCTGCCTGGCACCGATGACATCCAGGGCAAGGTAGACGCCGACATCGCGCTCGCCGCGCCGATCAGCGCGACGACTGCGTATGTCATTGACGACAATACGACCTATGGCAAAGGTCTGGCGAAGGTCTTTACCCAGGAATTCACGTCGCATGGCGGGTCCATCGTGGGGAGCACCTCGATCACCCCGGACCAGGTGAGCAACCTCCCGCAGCTGGCGACGACCATCGTCAGCAAGAGTCCTACGGTCGTCTTCTATGGCGGCGTCACCTCGGGTGGCGGCGGCGCGCTGAAGAAGGACCTGGTGGAGAAGGGCGGCAACATGCCGATGGTCGGTGGTGATGGCATCGCCGACGACCCCGCCTGGCTCACCACCGCCGGATCTGCCGCTGTGAACACTTACGGCACGGTCGCGGCCCCCGATATCTCGGGTCTGACCTCGTCGACGGCGCAGTCGTTCATCACGGCCTACAAGGCGGCGTTCCCCGGCAAAGACCTGTTGCCGTATAGCGCCTCGGCCTATGATGCGGCGATGATCGAGATCACGGCGATCAAGAACCTGATTAAATCAGGAAAGACGGTCACTCGCTCAGCCGTGCGCGATGAGGTGGCTGGCATCTCGTATGATGGGGTCACCGGGCACATCTCCTTCGACGCCAACGGCGACAACTCCGGCCAGAAGGTCTTCAGCGTCTACGGTGTGGGCGCCGATGGCAAGTGGGCCTTCACGAAGCTGGTC
>JAICKD010000613.1 GCA_025928125.1 Ktedonobacterales bacterium | reverse complement strand
GGTGTGCGTGGTGTCTTCCATTGCTTTATCGGTGATCGCGCCATGGCGAACGATGCGCTCGATCTGGGATTCTATCTTTCGTTTGCCGGGCCACTGACGTATCCACGCAACGAAGATCTGCGCGATGTCGCTGCATGGGCGCCTGCGGACCGCATCCTGGTCGAGACCGATAGCCCGTATCTCTCACCGCAACCGCTGCGTGGCAAACGCAATGAGCCACAACACGTGGCGCTGGTCGCCCGTACACTAGCCCAGGCGCGTGGCATCTCCGAGGAGGAGGTCGCCGCGCTTACTACACACAACGCATCCACACTGTTTCGACTGCCTGAACCGACACCAGAGACGGGAGTCTGAGCGATACATGGAACTCTTCAATACATTCTCTCAGCGCATTGAACCGCTTCATCCGCACGGCAACGAGGTGACGCTCTATGTCTGCGGTGTCACACCGTATGACACGACCCATCTTGGACACGCCGCCATCAATGTCTATTACGATACCCTGATCCGCTTCCTTCGCTCGGAGGGGCAGGCAGTCAACTACGTGCAGAACGTCACCGACATCGATGACGACATCATCCGCAAGGCGCGCGAACAGGGTACACCCTGGGACGAGCTTGGTCGCCGCGAAACGATGCGCTATCTGGCCGACCTGCGCTCCCTGAACGTCCTGCCACCTACCCACTATGTCTGGGCGACAAACGAAATCTCGCGTATGGTGTGCGTGATCGAGAAACTCATCGAGCGCGGACATGCCTACGTGCGCGATGGCTGGGTCTACTTTTCTGTCGCCAGCGATCCGACGTTTGGAGCGCTGGCTGAGGCTGGCGGCTACCATGGTTATGCCACCTGGCTTGCAACGGCAAATGAGCGCGGCAATATGCCAGACGATCCGCGCAAGAATGACCCGCTGGACTTTGTGCTATGGCAGGCTCACCAGGAGGGCGAGCCATCGTGGGAGAGTCCGTGGGGGCTAGGGCGGCCGGGCTGGCATATCGAGTGTAGCGCGATGGCGATGGGTTACCTCGGCCACCGCATTGATATTCACGGTGGCGGCGCCGACCTGATCTTTCCGCACCATACCTGCGAGATTGCCCAGAGCGAGAACTCCAGCGGCGAGCGACCGTTCGTGCAGATATGGATGCACTGCGGCATGGTCTATCTGGGCGAAGAAAAAATGAGTAAGTCACTTGGTAACCTGGTGCTGGTTCGGAATCTCCTCGAATCATATACCTCGGCCGCCGTGCGAGTGCTGTTGCTGTCGCACCATTACCGCGAGCCTTGGCAGTACACCGACGATGACATGCGGCAGAGCGCCGCCCGCGCCGCAGGATATGTCGAGGCCGTCGCCCGCTTGGAAAGCAGCGCGCTCGCTACGACCGACGACGCTGGCGCGACGGACTCAGCACGTCAGCAGTTCGCCGAAGCGCTCCGACACGATCTGGATACTCCCACCGCGCTCCGCATCCTTGACGAGCTGGCCAGCGGAACAACCGTAGCTGAATTGCAGGCGGTCAAAGACCTGGGAGGAATTCTCGGTCTCCAGCTGGCCCCTACGGAGGATGAGGAGAGCGCCCACGCGAACTGAGCAGGCGAGAGCCACACAATCACCAATGCAAAAGCCCCTGGCCAGAACTGGCATCAGGGGCTTTCTTGCAGCCATTCGCCGGTGGTGGCAGCAGGGATGCTTAGCGCTCGATTGCCGACTCACTGCTGCTTCGGCTCACCAGACCCACGAGGAAATTGACCACCAACGCTCCCAACATGACGCCAACGGAGGCCGCGAAGAAGACACCAAAGAAATATGACAGTCCATCGATGCCCATATTGGTTGCGTTCACCCAGAAGAGAATCACCCCCGCAACCACAACGCCGCCGATGAGCCCTCCAAAGAGGGCCGCCCATTTTGCCCGCGCCATGCTCGAAAACCCTGCGACGAACAGCCCGCCTGGCAGCGCAAGTACCACACCAATGACGCTGAGTATGATGTCTGTAGTCACAACTTCCTCCTGAAAAGCAGCGGCGCGAGACCAGTCAACAGAACACACTGTCTCCAGCCCGCGCGCATCGTTATCCGCATGGGCATCACATCTATTGTACTCCTGCGTCGCCAGTTGCGCTACAACTTCTAACATGAGCGCCTGCCCTGCGCGGAGATTCGCACGCCGTGTGGCGTCTGCTTGCCCTCAACCGTTTTGACGTACGGGCATTGCAGCCCGGGACGAGGTTCTTTATGATATGCTGGAATGACTATGTGCAGGAAAGTTCATGTCGCCGAAAACCGGCGGCGAACTCCTGAGATCAGGCGGTGGAGGTCGGCGTGGCGATTCGTGGAACAGGTGAGGGTGCATTCGATTCCGGTGATATGAGTGCCGATACTGGTACAGTTCGCGAAATCTTCCGCTTCGGACAGAAGATTCGCGGCGAGAACGTACCCTCGGTTCCTGCCCGCTACCGGGGCGGCCCTGGTGGGCCAGCGGGGCGTGTCGTTGCCGCGCTGTTGCGACCTACTTCAGGTGAGACATGGCTGCGCATTCGATCCAGCGATGCCCCCTGGCAGCGGCAGGTGCGCACCATCCCTCTCAACTCAGATCAACCGCCTGCTCCGACGCCTGAAAGTGTGGAGCTACGCGGAGGTATCCGGGTCTACTGTCACGACGGCTACGTGGGAAGGCTGGAGGGCTTCGCACTCGACACTTCTGCGGGACTTGCTCAGCATATCGTCGTGCGCATCCGCAATAACGTGCTCGCTGATGTCGATAACCCAGCTGACCCGCTGTTCAAGCTTGTAGAGGTCGGCGGTCAACTGGTTATGCTCCCGCCTGCATGGGTCGTTTCCTCGACCCATGAAAGCAGCGGATTTCC
>JAICKD010000543.1 GCA_025928125.1 Ktedonobacterales bacterium | reverse complement strand
GCTTGTTGACCACCAGCGTCGCCAGCGCCTCGCCGTCCACGTCCTCGGCGATGATGACGATGTTGCGGTTGCCGATCTGCGTCAGCTTCTCCAGCACGGGCAGGATGTCGGCGACGGCGCTGATCTTCTTGTCGGTAATGAGGATGTAGGCGTCCTCGATCACGGCCTCCATGCGGTCGGAGTTGGTGACGAAGTAGGCCGAGCTATAGCCCTTGTCGATCTGCATGCCCTCGACGTATTCCGTCTCGAAGCTGATGCCGCGGCTCTCTTCAACCGTGATGACGCCGTCCTTACCGACGCGCTCCATCACTTCGGCGATCAGGTCGCCAATCTGCGGGTCGGCGGCGGAGACGGTCGCGATCTGCGCGATTTCCTTCTTGCCCTCGACCGGGGTGGACGCCTCGTTGATGTACGCGACGACCGCGCGGACACCCTTCTCGATGCCCTGGCGCAGCTGCATCGGGTTCGCGCCCGCCGCCAGATTGCGCAGACCCTCGTTGACGATGGCCTGGGCCAGCACGGTCGCGGTGGTGGTGCCGTCGCCGGCGACATCGTTGGTCTTGGTGGCGGCTTCCTTCAGAAGCTGGGCGCCCATGTTCTCGAAGGGGTCTTCGAGCGTAATCTCTTTGGCGACGGTCACGCCGTCATGGGTGACGGTCGGCGCGCCGAACTTCTTGTCGAGCGCGACATTGCGGCCCTTGGGGCCGAGCGTGGTCTTCACGGCGCTCGCCAGCATATCAATGCCCTTCTTCAGGGAGCGGCGCGCCTGCTCGTCGAATACGAGTTGCTTAGCCATAAGCTGCTTCTAACTCCTCATCACATGCTGTCACGATCCAGCCGTCTGCTGGACGCGCGAGCTACTTCTCGTCTTTGCCTTCGATAATCGCCAGAATGTCGGACTCGCGCAGGACCAGCAGGTCCTCGCTATCGAGCTTGAACTCGGTGCCGCCATACTTGGCGAAGAGCACGCGGTCGCCCTCTTTGACTTCGAGCGCGACGCGGTCGCCCTTGTCGCTCACCTTGCCCTTACCGACGGCGATGACGGTGCCTTCCTGAGGCTTCTCTTTGGCCGTATCAGGGATCACAATGCCGCTCTTGGTGACTTCCTCACGCTGACTGGGTCGCACCACGACGCGGTCGCCTACTGGGCGAATCTTGCTTGCCACGCTGTTGTCCCTCCTGTTTCATCGGGGATACGTCATGTCTCAAATAGCCAGGCGTCCAGCCCCATCATGCGGGCGCATGCGGGGTGAATCTGGCCCGCGCAGGCAACGGGCGCTGCCCGCGACTACCATCATTGAGTATCGCGCATCCGCCGTTAGAGCCGTGTAGGTGTCATATTAGAGGCGTATAGGAGTTGTATCAGAAATGTGTTAGAGCAAGCACAGCGGAGTTGATGTCGCCAAACCTTCCCTCGTTCAAGGTGACGTAGAAACGCACGCGATCTGTAACGCTTTCCGTGACGTTCTCGGAACGCGCCTATGCCATAATTCGTAGCAGCGAAGTGTGTGATGATGGCTCGTTGCCAGCGAGGATGGGTGTAATGAACAAGATTGGCGCTAAGCGGACGAGCACTAGCTGGATGAGGGCGTTGCGCGCGCTCTGGCTAGCGCTGTCCATTCTCGCCCTGGGACTCTTCGCGGCCAGTCTCCCCGCGTACTATGCGCTGATTCAGCGGCCGTGCAATGACCCTGCGACGTGCAACGTCGCCGGGGCGCTGACCGCCCAAAGCTTGCAACAACTCACCTCCATGGGCTTCTCCATCCAGGCCTATGCCGCGCTGATGACCGCCTTCTTCACATTGATCGTCGCTATCTGGAGCGGGATCGGATTCCTCATCTTCTGGCGCAGGCCCAACGACTGGTTTGCGCTCTTCACCGCGCTTTTCCTGGTGATCTTCAACGCGACCTATCCCGACTTTCCGATTACCGCCCTGGCGCTTGCCTATCCAGCCCTGAACGTCCCCATCGGCATACTCGGCGCGCTCGGCGTCTATTCCATCATCGCCTTTCTGGTGCTCTTCCCTAATGGGCGGCTTGTCCCCCGCTGGCTGGCGCTGATTCTGGTGCTGGGCGCCGTCGGATCCATCACCACGGCTTTCCCGAATCTGCCATTCGGCAGCGGGCCAGAATGGCTCGATCCGCTGATTAATATTCCGCAATATGCCGCCATCATCGGCGCGCAGATTTACCGCTATCGCAAGGTGTCCACGCCGACCGAGCGGCAGCAGACCAAGTGGGTCGTCTTTGGCATCGTCATCGTGATGATCGGTATCAGTCTGCCGTACCCGCTATTCTCAGTGCTCGTCCCGGCATCCAACCAGTCCAATACCATTGTGTCCACCTTGCTGGGGCTACTCAACTATCCCATCGTGTTGCTCGCGCTGCCCATCACCATCGGCATCGCTATCCTCCGTTCCCGGCTCTACGAGATCGACGTCATCATCAACCGGACGCTGGTCTATGGTTCGCTCACCGCCATCCTCGCGCTGATCTACGTCGCGGGCGTGGTGGGCGCGCAGGCCATCGTCAACGCATTCACGCAGCGCCAGAGTAGTGAGCCTTCGCCCATCCTCATCGTCGTGACGACGCTCGTGATTGCCGCGCTCTTCCAGCCGTTGCGCCGCCGCCTGCAACGGGTTATCGACCGCCGCTTCTATCGCCATAAGTACGACGCCACCCGGACGCTGAACGCGTTTAGCGCCCGGCAGCGCAGTGAGGTGGATCTGAACGCGTTGAGCCAGCACCTGATGGCAGTCGTGCAGGAGACGATGCAGCCCGCGCACATCTCGCTCTGGCTGCGCTCCTCTGAAACCACGGCGAAACATCCGCGCGAAGGAATCTAGGTAGCGCACACAGGCGGAGTGCTACATTACTTCACAGAGTGATATTTTATCCGCATTTCTGCATTAAGGAGTCTTCTAATGCGTCTTGGAGCAATCTTCCCACAGACTGAGATTGGCAATGATCCCGCCGCCGTCCGCGACTACGCCGAGGCGGTGGAGGCGATGGGCTACCAGCATATTCTGGCCTACGACCACGTGCTGGGCGCGAACACAGCGTCGCGCCCCGACTGGAGCGGCCCCTACACCAGCGAGACATCGTTTCACGAGATTTTCGTGCTCTTTGGCTATCTGGCGGCAGTCACGCGGCGGGTGGAGCTGGTGACGGGCGTGGTGATTCTGCCGCAGCGGCAGACGGCGCTGGTGGCGAAACAGGCGGCGG
>JAICKD010000048.1 GCA_025928125.1 Ktedonobacterales bacterium | reverse complement strand
TGGCGCTGCGTGCGCTTGACGCGCACTCCGAGCCTAACGGCTCGCGCGCCAGCCCTATGGGCCTCCGCTCCGCTACGGCCGCAAAGCCCGCCTGCGCGGGCTGGCAGAGTCAGACACCGACGCACCGCGCATTTTCCTTGAGCAACGCGCGTGATAGCGCAATGCCGCGATGTTTGGAATACCGCATCGACTACCGACGCGCGATGGCCCCCTCGGGTGTTGGAGCATCGGTTTCGGCGAATATCTCAAGCTGCGGCTTCTCGCCACGCGCCCGCGCGATGCTGATCAGCGCGACGGAGGAGATGATGATCGCGGCGGAGGCGATGGTAACCCAGGTGACTTCCTCATTGGCGAATGCCCAGCCCAGGAAGACCGCGACCACCGGGTTGACGTAGGCGTAGGTTGAGGCGCGCGCCGCCGAGACATGGTGCAGCAGCCAGACGTACGCCGAGAACGCGACCAGCGAGCCGAAGATGATCAGGAAGGCGAGGGCAAGCGCCGACTTGAGGGAGATAGCTTCGAGATGGACCTGTCCCCACTCGCCCGTCGCGGTGGCGATCACGATCAGCAACGCGCCGCCGCCCAGCATCTCCATTCCGGTGCCGAGCAACTGCGTCCCAGGGAAGGGCGCGCTTCGGGCATAGAGCGAGCCAATCGCCCAGCAGATCGCCGCCACCAGCAGCGCCAGGATGCCAATGAGCTGCGGACCAGTACCCGATGACTCGGCCTGGCTAGCCAGCAAGATGACGCCCGCGAAGCCAATCATCAGCCCAACAACCGTCAGACCGGTCGGGCGCACGCCGCCGGGCCGCAACCAGTCGAAGAGCGCCATCCAGAGCGGGACCGCCGCAATCAGTAGCGCCGCCAGCCCTGAGGGTACCTGCTGCTCCGCCCAGGAGACGATGCCGTTGCCGCCGAGCAGCAACAGCCCGCCGACGATCAGTGCGGACCGCCAGTGGACGAGTTTGGGGCGCTCGCCGCCGCGCAGGCGCATCAAGAGATAAAGGATCGCGCCCGCAACTAGGAAGCGCACGCCCGCCATCAGGAACGGTGGCATCGTCGCGACAGCGAAGCGAATGGCGAGATAGGTGGAACCCCAGATGATATAGACGGCGGTGAACGCGAGAATGATCTGCGTGCGAGGGCTTGTGCGACTAGCCAGCATCGGAAAGGTCTTCTTTCACCGTTGATGGCAGCGGAATCTGCGCTGTCTCTTTGATCGTCGAGAGCACGATGGTGGTGCGGGTGGAGCGGATAGCGTCGATGGGGCCAAGCCGCTGGCGGAGCAGGTCGCTCAGCGCGTTGGTATCGGCAACCCGTACCTTTAAGAGATAACAGTCTTCGCCGGCGATGTGATGCACCTCCTGCACCTCGGGAAACGCCGCGAGCTCGTCGCCGATCACGCGCGAGCCGATTCGCTCATCGGCGCGGACGTAGATGAAGGCGAGCAGCCCCAGGTCGAGCGCCTCGGGGTTCAGTCGCGCCTCGTAGCCATCGATGAGGCCGCGCGTCTCGAGCTTGCGGATGCGCTCCAAAATCGCGGAAGGCGCCATGGCCAGCCGCCGCGCGATCTCGGCGTTGGACGTGCGCGCGTCATTTTGAAGAATGGACAGTATTTTGCCATCAATTTCGTCAATCATTCGGCATCACCTCCGATGAGAAGAAGATACAGCGCTCTAGGTAGGCTGTCAAGAACAATTTCTCACATCTGTGATTGGCCTGCTAACCAGCGGTCGCGCGCCTCTTTGGCTTCTGTGAATGTCGCTTCGAGCGTCGGGTTTCGCTCCGCGATTTGGTCGCGGAAGGATTGCAGCGTGGCGATATAAGCGTCCAGCGAGGCGAGCAGCGGGGTGGTGTTGGTCAGGCAGATGTCGCGCGCCATGCGTGGGCTGCCCGAGGCGACGCGCGTTGTATCGCGGAATCCACCCGCCGCCAGCGCAAGGGCTTCGGTTGCCTCCGACGACTGCGCGACGGTCAGCGTGAGGGCGCTTGCGGCCACCAGCGGCAAATGGCTCGCCAGCGCGACAGCCCGGTCGTGTTGCTCAGGCGGCATGGTGCGTGGATTGGCCCCCAGCGCCTCAACTATCCGCGTGAGTGTATGGAGCGCGGCGTTAGCTGTGCGGTCGGTTGGCGTCAGACACCAGACGCAGCCGTCATAGAGCGAGCTACTGGCCGCTTCGACTCCTGAGTGTTCGCTTCCAGCCATGGGATGCCCGCCGACAAACTGGCCTGGCGCGCTTAGCAGCGACTCCACCCATGAGACCACAGGCGCTTTGGCGCTGCCAAGGTCGGTGACAACTGTTGTCTCGGCCAGCAGCGGCGCTATCTCGGCCAGCAGCTCGCGCATCGCCAGCAGCGGCGTGGCCAGCGCCACCAGATCGCTGCCAGCCACCGCCTCCGCGACCGACGCGCAGGCGATATCGATAGCGCCGCGTTGGATGGCGCGCTCGGTCACACCGGGGTCCGCGTCGAAACCCATCACCTGCCGGGCCGCTCCGCGCTCCCGCAATGCCATGCCGAGGGATGCGCCCATCAGCCCCAGGCCGACGATGGCGACACGTTCCACGGCGGCCATCGTGGCCGATGGTGGGGTGTCGGCAACATCTGGCCGTAGCGCCACCGCCTCGCGCAGATAGACGTGGCGCAGGTCGCCCTGCCCCTTCGTCGTGTTGATGTGGAGCAGCACGCGGATGCAGCGGGCGACGCTGCTGGGTACCGGAATCTCGCGGGCGCAGAGCAGCGCCACCTCGTTCCAGCCCAGTTCGCGCGCGGCCAGGGCGGGATAGGCGGCGTCGAGGTCGTCGGTGACGGTGAAGAAGGCGCTGGCGATATCGGCGAGGTCGAGGGCATTGCGCGCCACCAGCCGTTCGAGCAGTTCGCGGGTGGCGGCGAGAATCGCCTCAGCGCTATTGTCGGTGGCGGCGGTCGCGCCGCGCAGCCCCCGGCAGCGCATGGTCGATGAGGTTTCCATTTCAGGTGGCCTTTTCATAGCAAGTATCAGTGCGGGCAACAAAAAAGCAGAAGCTCTCTCGCTTCTGCTTACCCTCTGGCTGGTGGTTACGCCTTGTGGCGATCTATCACCTCATCGCACTCACGGGAATGCCCCCGCCCGCCCTGCCAGAGGGCTGCCGGTAATAGCTATCCGCACGTTGTGAGGCGTAACTTGTCATGCCAGCACTATAGCCAGCCTCAATCAGCGCGTCAAGTAGACATAACGTTGTAAGCGTACTGTGTATTCGTATAGTCGTTAAGGTCGTTAAGTACCGCCTCTTTGCATGGTTGAGGTGGTAGTGATATACTCTTTGTAACGGTCCTTTAACACCAGCCCTGTGAGGCTGGAAAGGAGTGTGCGTATGGTCTGTGCGCGTGCCTGCCCGCTGTGGGCGTTTCTCGAATATAGAACTGCTCTCCTTCATCCCATCCAGCGCGATGGTGATGGAGGCTTTTTTTATGCCATCCGCTCTTTCCACAATGCTGATCTGCCATCATTCACTATCCATGCCAGTAACAAGACATGCACAAGCGACATGAAAGGAGTGTGCCAGTGAGCGCCTCTGACACAACTGGCCGCGCTACCGGCGTTGGCAAAATCATCTTCAGCGAGGAGGAGATGCGCCGCGCGATCTCCCGCATTGCCCACGAGATTCTGGAGCGCAACGCGGGCGCGCAGGGTCTGGTGCTGGTGGGGCTACATACCCGTGGCATCCCGCTGGCGCGCCGCCTGGCCGAGCGTATCGACGCGCTAGAAAGCATCGCCGTGCCGGTCCTCGAGCTGGATATCACTAACTACCGCGATGATCGCCCCGCGCAGCAGCCGCTGGAACACGCGCCGCTCGATCTTCCGGTAGCGGAACAGACCGTCGTGCTGGTGGATGATGTGCTCTTCACCGGGCGCACTACCCGCGCCGCCATCGATGCGCTGGTGGAGGCGGGCCGCCCGCGACGGGTGCAACTCGCCGTCATGGTGGACCGCGGCCATCGCGAGCTGCCGATTCGCGCTGATTACGTCGGCAAGAATATCCCGACGGCGCTGACCGAGAGCATCCATGTGCGGCTGCGCGAGATCGACGGGGTGGACGCCGTCGTGCTGGTTCCCGCGCCCGAACGTAGTGCCGACGAGCCAGAGCCGGGAGGCACGACCCCATGACAAAGGTGGAGAAGCGGGCGACATATCGCTGCTCCTTCTGCGGCAAATCGCAGGACCAGGTGATGCGGCTGATCGCTGGCCCTGGTGGCGTCTACATCTGCGATGAGTGCGTGGCGCTTTGTCGTGAGATCATCGAGGAGGAGGCCAGTACCGCTCCTGGCGTCGGTGAGCTACAGGACGCGCCGGGTAGTTTGGCGACATCCGCCGTTTCACGTGAAACATCCGCCGCCTCCATAGCAGTTGCGCGCCAGCACGTGCTCGACCTGGACGACTGGACGCCCGACGAACTGCGCGCCGTACTCACCCGCGCCGCGACGATGCGCGAGTTGCTAGGCCGACCTGAGGCGCGGCTGAAGACGCTGCGGGGCCGTGTGCTGGTCAACCTGTTTTACGAGAATAGCACGCGGACGCGGGTCTCGTTCGAGCTGGCGGGCAAGAAGCTGGGCGCGGATGTTGTGAATGTGACGGCGTCGGCCAGCAGCGTCACCAAGGGCGAGTCGCTCCGCGATACCGTCGAGACGCTCCAGGCGCTCGGCGCGCAGATCGTCGTCGTGCGCTCCAGTCAGTCGGGCGCGGCGGATGCCATCGCCCGCGCCATTCGCGGCGGGGTCGTCAACGCGGGTGACGGCTGGCACGCCCACCCGACCCAGGCGCTGCTCGATCTCTTCACGCTGGAGCGCCATCTGGAGACGGTGGCGGGGAAGCGCATCGTCATCCTTGGCGATATTCTCCACAGCCGTGTCGCCCGCTCGAATGTCTGGTCGCTCACCGCCGCGGGCGCGGAGGTGGTGCTCTGCGGCCCGCGCACGCTGCTGCCGCCAGCCGCCGCTGAGCTGTATGCGGCGCGCCCTGTGCCGGGAACGGGCGATCTGCGGCGCGTCACGGTCGAGACGGATTGCGCCCGCGCGCTCAAAGACGCCGACGCGATCATGGTGTTGCGGCTGCAACGCGAACGTCAGCAGGCGGGGCTGTTGCCCTCGCTACGCGAATACTCGCAACGCTACGGCCTCAATGACGAACGGCTGAAGCTGGCGAAACCAGGTGCGCTGGTGCTTCATCCAGGGCCTATGAATGAAGGCGTCGAGATATCCTCGGCGGTGGCCCACGGCTCGGCCTCGCTGATCGAGGAGCAGGTGACCAACGGCGTCGCCATGCGCATGGCGGTGTTGGAGATGATCGGCGGGGCGCTAGCAGGGAAGGCGGCGAAGGAGTGAGCGGCGTGACACAACAACTGGCGCTGGTAGGGGCGCGCATCGTCGATCCGGGCCAGCATCTCGATGAGGTGGGCTGGCTGCTCGTCCGCGATGGCCGTATCGTCGCGCACGGGACCGATGCCGACGCGCTGGCGGCACGAGCGGCGGAGTCGGATGCGCCGCTCCGCACGGTGGAGTTGCCCGCGAGCTGGGTGCTGGCGCCGGGCTTCGTCGATCTGCACACCCACCTGCGCGAGCCGGGCTTCGAGGGCAAAGAGACGATTGCCAGCGGGGCGCGGGCCGCCGCGCGTGGCGGCTTCACGACGATCTGCTGCATGCCCAACACCAACCCTGTGATTGATTCACGCACAACGCTTGACTATGTGCTCGCGCGCGCGAAAGGTGCGCCTGCACATGTGCGCCCCATCGCTGCCATCAGCAAGGGCGAGGATGGTCACGAGCTAAGCGAGATGGCCGAACTGGTCGAGGCGGGTGCGGTCGCCTTCTCTGATGATGGCCGCCCGGTCCACAGCAGCCGCCTGATGCGCCTCGCGCTCGAATACGCTGCGCCGCTGGGTGTGCCAGTTGTCGAGCATTGCCAGGACGAGGATCTGGTTGGCAGCGGCGTGATGAATGAGGGCGCGGTGGCGACGATGCTGGGGCTGCGCGGCTGGCCCGCAGTGGGTGAGGAGGTGATGCTGGCGCGCGATCTGGCGCTGGTGCGGCTCACGGGCGCGCGCTACCATGCGGCGCACCTCAGCACGGCAGGCTCGGTGGACCTGATACGCGCGGCGAAGGCCGATGGGCTGCCGGTGACGGCGGAGGTCACGCCGCACCATCTGCTGCTGACCGATAGCTGGGTGGCGGGCGAACGTACTGGCCCGCTGGCGGCGGCGCTGGCGGCCGAGGGGATCACGCTGGAGCCGGGCATACGCTACGACACGAATACCAAGGTCAATCCACCGCTTCGCACAGCCGCCGATTGTGAGGCGCTGCTGGCGGGCCTGCTCGACGGCACGATTGACGCCATCGCGACCGATCACGCGCCCCATACGCAGGTGGATAAGGATTGCGAATACGGCGAGGCGGCGTTCGGCATCTCCGGGCTGGAGACGGCGCTGGCATCGCTGCTGACGCTGGCGCCAACGGGCAAATTGCCATTCGAGACGCTCATTGCCGCGCTCACGTCGCGGCCATCGCGCGCCTGGAGGCTGAATGCGGGAACACTCGAACCGGGCGCGGCGGCGGATATCGCGATCTTCGACCCCGATGAGGCATGGACGATTGACCCGGAGCGGTTCGCATCACGTGGGCATAATACGCCGCTGGCGGGTCTGCCGTTGCGCGGGCGCGTGCGGATGACGCTGCTCGATGGTGTCGTGGTGTATGACGCGGCGGACGAGGCAGGCAAGACAGCCGGAACTGGCGAGGCGGTTCGATAGCAGAGACCGGGAGGCAACAGAATGGAATGGGAGCGGAGCGAGCGGTGCGTGGTGCTGGCGCTGGAAGATGGCGCGACCTTTACCGGGCGACCATTCGGCGCGATTGAGGCGATGCGCCACGGACGCCGGGGCGAGGTGGTCTTTGCCACGGGCATGACGGGCTATCAGGAGATCTGCACCGACCCATCCTATCGCGGCCAGATGGTCGTCCTGACCTATCCGCTGATCGGCAACTACGGTGTCACCCTGGCCGATGTCGAGTCGCGTCGCCCGTGGCTCTCCGCGCTGATCGTGCGCGAGGCTAGCGACGACTATAGCAACTGGCGCGCCTCCGCCTCCATCGATGACTACCTGGCCGCCAACGACATCCCCGGCGTCTGCGAGTTGGATACCCGCGCTCTCACACGCCATCTGCGCGAGCATGGTACCCTGCGCGGCGTGCTGCGAGTCTATGAGGCGGGCGAGACGCCAGATATCGCGGCGCTGGTGGCCGAGGCGAATCGTGTGCATACCGTCACCGATCTCGATGTGGTCGCGGATGTCTCGATCAAGGCCGCGGATGCCTGGCAGGCGGACGAGCCAGCGCCAGCGGGCGCGCCGCGCATCCTGCTGATCGATACCGGCTACAAGCAGAATATCGCCCGGAGCCTGGCGCGGCGCGGACTGGAAGTTGTCATCGCGCCGCATACCGTGACGCTCGCCGATGTGCGCCGCATCTGTCCCGATGGCGTGCTGCTCTCCAATGGGCCGGGCGATCCCGAGAGTGTGGCGAACCTGGTGGAGTTGACGCGCGCGCTGGTCTGGGAGGAGCAGATGCCGCTGATGGGCATCTGTCTCGGCCACCAGATTCTGGGGCTGGCCGCGGGCGGGCGCACCAGCCGCCTGCCGTTCGGCCACCACGGCATCAACCATCCCGTGCGCGAGATACGCACCGGGCGGGTGACGGTGACCTCGCAGAATCACAACTTCCAGGTGGACGCGGCGACGATTTCCGCTGAGAGTGGCCTCTACGTCAGCCATATCAATCTCTCGGACGGCAGTGTCGAGGGGATGGCGCATGAGACGCTGCCGGTCTTCTCGGTGCAATATCATCCCGAGGCGGCGCCCGGCCCGGAGGACAATCAGGGGTTGTTCGACCGCTTCGCGGCGATGGTCGAAGAGCACCGTCCGGTAGAGTTGCCAGTCAAGTCGGCGTAGCTGGTGACAGGCCTCTATGAAGATTGAGCTTTTGCCGGGTGTCACGATGCGTCCAGCGGCGCCTGAGGATGTAGCTACCTTCGTGGAGATGCACGAGGAGCTAGCGAGCTGGCTCTGGGAGCGCGGCGTCCGCCAGTGGCAGCCGGGTACGTTTCCGATTAGGTGGATTGAGGATGCGATAACCCGCGGCGAGGTCTATCTGGCCAGCGAAGCGGGCAGGGTAATTGGCGCGGTGATCGTCCAGGCGAGCGATACCTTTACCTGGGGCGATGCGAGCATTGGTGATGCGGCGGGCTATATCCATGGGCTGCGGGTGCGGCGGAGCGCGGCGGGTCGTGGCATCGGGCTGGCGCTGCTGCGCTGGGCTGAGCGCGAGATCGCGGCGCGCGGGCTTCATCTCGCCCGGCTCGATTGTATGGGTGACAACCCGGCGTTGTGCGCCTATTACGAGCGGGCGGGCTACAAGCGCATGCGCACGAAGGCGCACAAGGGTGGAGATCGTACCTATCTAGTCGCCATGTTCGAGAAGTCGTTGGACGGGGAATAGGCATGCAGTTAGCGCGATTTGCCGATATCGATGAGTTTGCGGCGCGGGTCGAGCCATATCTGCTCGCCCACGAGGCGACGCATTGCCTGATGCTCGGCCTGCTCTCGACGTTGCCGCCCGGCCCCATGCCCGCCGATGAGATTCCCTACATGGCGCTGGTGGAGGATGCAGGCGCGGTCGTGCTGGTGGCGATGCGCACGCCTCCTTTCAACGTCATCCTCTCGCTGATCGCGCCGGAGCACGCCGCTGAGCCATCGGTGCCGTTGAGGCTCATTGCTGGCGATCTCTGGTCGCGCTATCGTGACAGCCTCTCCGGTGTTCATGCGTCGACGCCAGTCTCGCGGATCTTCGCCGAGCGCTGGCAACAGCAGGCGCACGTGGCGGCGCGACTGGCGATGCGGGAGCGCATCTACGAACTGGAGACGGTTATCCCGATATCAGGCGTGTCTGGCAGCTACCGCCGTCCCACCGAGGCCGACCGTGATCTGCTAGTCCGCTGGCTCGAAGCGTTCGCGGCGGAGGCGCTGGGACCGATAGAGCGCCTCGACGCGGTTGACTGGGTGGACCGCTACTTTGCCACGCCATCGCGCGGCGGCTATCTCTGGGAAGATGCAGGCATGCCTGTTTCGTTCGCCGCCTATGGCAATCCGACAGCGCGCGGTATTCGCATCGGCCCAGTCTATACGCCGTCGGAGCAACGCGGCCGAGGCTACGCCAGCGCGTGCGTCGCGACAGTGAGCCAACATCTGCTGGAAAGCGGGCGCAGCTTTTGCTACCTGTTTACCGATCTGGCTAACCCGACCTCCAACCACATCTATCAGAAGATTGGCTACAACCCGGTCAACGATGTCGATGTCTACGAATTTGAGATGGAGCGATAAAACCCATGGCGCGCGAAGATATCAAGAGTGTGCTCGTCATCGGCAGCGGACCAATCATCATTGGTCAGGCTGCTGAGTTCGACTACGCGGGTACGCAGGCCTGCCGGGCACTGCGCGAGGAGGGCAAGCGCGTCATTCTGGTGAACTCGAATCCCGCCACCATCATGACCGATGAAGGCGTCGCCGACGTCACCTACATCGAGCCGCTGACGGTCGAGGTCTTGCGGCGGGTGATCGAGCGCGAGCGCCCCGACGGCATTCTGGCGACACTTGGCGGGCAGACGGGACTCAATCTCGCCGTCAAGCTGGCCGACGCGGGCATCCTCGAAGAGTTTCACGTGAAACTTTTGGGCACGCCGCTGGCGACGATTCAGAAGGCCGAGGACCGCGAGCTTTTCCGCCAGTTGCTGCTCGATCTGGGGCTGGAGGTGGCGCCGAGCCGCACCGTGACCAACGTCGAGGATGCGCTGGCGTTTTCGGATGCGGTGATCGGCCTACCCGCGGTGATCCGCCCGGCCTACACGCTTGGCGGCACAGGCGGCGGCATCGCGCGCACCCGCGCCGACCTCGAACGGATTGCCGCGGGTGGCATCGCCGCCAGTCCGATCTCGCAGGTGCTGGTCGAGCAGTATCTCGGCGGCTGGAAAGAGCTGGAGTATGAGGTCATCCGCGATGGCGAGGATACCTGTATCACCGTCTGCAACATGGAGAACTTCGATCCGCTCGGCGTCCACACCGGCGATAGTATCGTCGTCGCGCCCAGCCAGACGCTTTCCGACCGCGAGTACCAACTGCTGCGAAGCGCGGCAATCCGCATTATTCGCGCGCTAGGCGTCGAGGGCGGCTGCAACATTCAGTTCGCGCTGGATCCGCACAGCTTCCGCTTCTATGTGATCGAGGTCAATCCGCGCGTCAGCCGTAGCTCGGCGCTGGCCTCCAAAGCTACCGGCTACCCCATCGCGCGGGTCGCGGCGAAGATCGCTATTGGCATGCGGCTGGACGAGATCGGTAATGAGGTGACGGGCAAGACCGTGGCCGCCTTCGAGCCTGCGCTTGACTACGTCGTCGTCAAGATTCCGCGATGGCCATTCGATAAGTTCCCGCTGGCGGACCGCGCGCTGGGGACGCAGATGAAGGCGACCGGTGAGGTGATGGCGATTGACCGCACCTTCGAGGGCGCGCTGCAGAAGGCGATGCGCGGGCTGGAACTGCGCGCCGACGCATTGCAATCGTCCGGCCTTGCCGACGATGGCGGCAGCGAATATCCCGCCAACGACGTGCGCCTCTGGAGCCTGCTCGATGCGCTGCGCAACGATAGCGCGATTGGCATGCTCGAAGCGTTGCATACGCAGACAGGCATCGACCGCTGGTTCCTCTCCAAG
>JAICKD010000414.1 GCA_025928125.1 Ktedonobacterales bacterium | reverse complement strand
TGACCACCCGCCGCTGTGCTAACTGCATGTGTTCGGTATCGAGCTGGCGGAACTGCTGAATGGCGCGATCCTGCGTCTCACCAGCGAATTGCCTTAGCGCAGGCGACTCGGCAAGCGCCGCATCAAGCCAGAGGCTATAGAATCGCCGCTCGAAAATACGCACGATGTCGCGCGGAAAGGCGCCGCGTTTCAAGCTTGTGTCAATCAGCGCGCCCATCCCTAGCGCACGACAGCGTGTGATGCGCTCGCCGCATTTCACCCAGCGATCCAGCAGCGGCAGTTGCTCGCGCAGCAACTCTACCCGCTGACGCATCACGCCGAGGGCAGTGTCGTCCTGTGCCGTACGGCTGAGTCTTAATCGCGCACGTGGGATTACAGTCTCTGCATACTGCAATTCGTCCTTAATCTCGCGCAGGCGACTCTCCGCGTGCACAATCGCGCTGTGTACCTCCTCACACTGTTGCGCGCCATCGCCGCGCGCCACCCATCGCACGAGTGGCTGCGGGACTCCATTCGGGTAGAGGCGCATGAAGCCATCCACCCAGTCCAGCATGTCGCAAAGGTGGCTCCAGTCGGTTGCGACCCCTTTGAAATCTGCGCCGAGATCCGCCTGAAACTGCGCCTGTCGCTCCGCCACCCATTCGTCGAAGGCGTGCGCGACCTGCGCCTGCTGAACATCTGCGACCAGATCGCCCCAGAGAGAGGCGTGCTCGACGATGCGCGTCGCCGCCACCTGATCGATCGCCTGCCAATACTGCTTTAAGGTCTGGTGAAGATGTTCGAGCGTATCGGCTAGAGCCAGCGCGCCCCCGCGTCCATCGTCGTCGGCGCCATCCGTGAGCGCGCTCATCTGGAGTGTCGCATCGAGCCAGGCGCGCTGCTCCTGCCAGACGCTCCATTGCCGAGCCAGTGGATCGAGCGCCTTGCCCAGCGCGCTACGGGCGCTCTCTGGCCCAACGATGAGTTTGCTCACGGCTTCGGTCGCAGTGTCATCGCCAAAGAGGCTATGATAGCGGTCAGTCCACTTGACCATTCGCCGTGCCTGCGCCCAATCGGTTTGCTCGCCCGTATAGTGGCGGCCAAGGAGGCGCGCATGATCGCTCCGGTGATCCTCCCGCCATTGCTCAGTCTCGCGCAGCTTGATCGCAGTAGCGACATCGCGCTTCAACGCCTCTACGGCGCGTGGCGGCTGCTGCTCCAGCGCATAACGGCGGAGCGTTCGCACATCTAGATAATATTGGAGGTGGACGTAGCGCAGGAATGAATCGTACTGCGCGCCGAATCGGTCGCCAATCGCCTTCAGATCAGCTTCGAGATACCCAGGCGTATAGGCGGATAACTCGGCCCGCGCTTGCTGCGCCCACAGCGACTTATCAGCGGCTTCCAGCGTGGCGATGCGCGCCTCAGTATAGGCGTCCGGATCGAGCCAGGAACGCGGCGGAGCGGGAGTCTCCGCGACGAGCGTAGCTTGCGTCAGCAGCGTCTCGATGCCATCAAGTGACTCTGGCACAGGCAGGCTCAGGGTTGTGGCGACGTGCTCCGCGCATTCCAGCAGATGGCGGAGTGTGGCTGCGCTGGCGTTCAGCCGCTGATCGAGCAGCGCTCGCTGCGTGAGTGCAATGTCTTGTGGGTCTGCGGCGCCGTCGGCGCGAATGGTCGCTATAGCGCCATCGGAGGCATCGGTGAGCGCATCGAGGATCGCTCGATGGTCGAGCAGGTAGATGGATGGACGATAGCGCGAGTCCAGCGCCTGGTGTACGCGCTGGTAGAGGTCCGCCGCTGTGCGCGCGTAGGCGAGGTCGGGGCGTAAGCGCACAATAGCGTTCGCATCGAACCAGCCCTGCGGCGGAAGCGGACTGGTCAGCGCAAGTCGTGTACGCTCGCTTGCGTGGGTCGCCCAGCCAAAGGTGATTGCCGCATCTGGCTCATCCAGCGCCGCCCGCACCTGCTCCAACTCGTCTTCGGCAGCGGCGAGGCCGTGCGCGAGGCGGTCAAAGTGCGTCTCAATCGTCGTAGATTGTTCGCTCGAGAGCGCAGTCAACGGAGTCTCGCGCCACGGATGCTCCCAGTACGTATCGAGGACATCATCATAGTCGAGCAACTGGCGCAGCGCCTCACGAATCTCGCCGAGACGGCGCGCGGTGATCGTCCGAACATCGTCATCGAGCGCGAAATCGCTGGCCTGCGCTGCTACCAACTGCGCCAGCCGCCCATACGCCTCATGCACACTGATGTCGAGTGCGAACCGCTTTATGTGCAGTTGGCGCACGTAGGTATTGAGCTGATCGCGTTTCGCTTCCAGCGCCTCGGATTCACGCTGCCAGTCGGTATCACTCGATACCTGCCAGCCTGCTCGTTGCGCCTGCTGAACCGCCTGCTTTAGCTCGTTCACAAAGGCGCGTTTGTCCTGTTTCGTGTCGTGCAGATCGAGCAGGAATTCGCCCAAACCTGCCATCTGGAGACGTTTGCGTACGACCTCCAGCGCAGCCATCTTCTCGCTGACGAAGAGCACTGTTTTGCCCTGCCCCAGGCACTCGGCGATGATGTTTGCGATGGTCTGGCTCTTGCCCGTACCCGGTGGCCCCTGCAACACGAAGCTCTGGCCAGCTTTCGCCGCCTGGATGGCTTCCTGCTGGCTGGAGTCCGCATCGAGAATCTCCAGCGTATCACTGGGCCGCACGAGCGTATCAAGCTCGTCTATGCTTACCAGCCCGGTTGGCTCTCTCAGCGCGTTGCGTTCGCCAGCGATACGGCGTAGCAGCGGGTGCGCGAGCGCTTCCTGCTGGTGATGTTCCAAATCCTGGCGCATCACCAGCTTCTGAAACGAGAAGCGTCCCAGATGCGCTTCCGGATGTACGGTCCAGGTGCGCCGCTTGGCGTCTGGTAGCGTAGCGAGCGCGTCGCGAATGGCAGCGAATATCGTGTCGAGCGGTGGTGCTGGCTGCTGGGACTTCTTGTCAGCCGATTGCGAGATGGATGGAGCCGCCTGCTCGGACTCAAGTTGCCTCTGGTATTCCACTAGATCGGCCCATGTTGGCAGCGTCAGATGGAAACCAGTGCGGAGGCGCTCATGCAGGGTCGGATTGATCTCAATATCTTCATCTTCGACACGCTTGATGGTATAGCGTGACCGGGCGCCGTCTGATGTGATCGCTACGGGAACGAGCAGCAGCGGAGAGAAAATTGATTCCTCACTCTGATCCGCCTCATACCACTCCAGCAGACCAAACGCCATGTAGAGTGATTGGACACCACGCTCCTTCGCATCATCGCGCGCCTGGACACGCAGCCGCTCCAGCCGCTTCATGGGCACAGGGTCGCTGTCGGGATCAGGCAGATGCAGGGCGCGCTCCGAGAATTCGCCGCGTCCCTTGACCAGAAGATCATATAGACTTGAAACGTCTGCGTCTAACAGTGGCAGCCCTGACAGACGTGGGCCAGCAAGCTTATAGTACAGCAAGGCGTTGCGCCTGCTCATGTCAATCAGATCGTTCTGCCAAACATTCAGTTTATCGGCAAGCGTCATAGTTCGCTCTCTCCTGCTCTCCTGCTGGCAAGGCACACAGTCGCATCAGTCAAGAAATGGACAATGTCACAGTGTGAGATGAGCCTTTATTCTATAACGATGGCGTCTTGTAGGCAGCAACGGGCCAAATCTCCTTATCATGGTGAGGGTTCGCCTCCAACACGTTGCTGGCTACGTAGCGGGAGTGGCTTCCCGGCGCGGTACAATTCGTGCGTCTTGTGGGAGGTTAGGCGCGTGCGCGATCACGCCGCCTATCACTGGACCCTCATCAATCGAAAGGAACAGCGCATGATCGCCGAGACGGCGCCATCGCTTGGCACAGATTTTTACCTGATGGATGACCTGCTCACCGACGAGGAGCGGGTGGTGCGCGACAAGGTGCGCGCCTTCTGTGACCGCGAGGTAATTCCCGTCGCGGGCGACTACTGGGACCGCGCCCAGTTCCCGTTCGAGCTGGTCCCCAAGCTGGCGCAGCTTGGCATCGTCGGCGGCTCGATCAAAGGCTACGGCTGCCCAGGATTGAGCGCCGTCGCGACTGGCCTGGTC
>JAICKD010000497.1 GCA_025928125.1 Ktedonobacterales bacterium | reverse complement strand
CTGCTGGTCCACATCGTTGATATCACCCTGATTGGCTTCGGCCCGACCATTTATAACGATGCTATTGGAATCTTCAGCCTTGGGCCTATTCGCGTCGTCTCAGTTGCGCTGATTGGCGCGGTGCTCTACCACGCATTCAACGGCATCCGAATCATTCTGATCGACTTCTGGTCGACTGGTTACAAATACCAGAGCCAGATGTTCTTCGTCGTGATGGCGCTGACCATCATTGGCACGCTAGGCATGGGATACTTCGTCATCGCGCCGATCTTCGGCATCTGCCCACAAGGGCCGGGGCTGTGTAACGCGAACATCATGTAGGATCGATTCGACTATCAAGGAGCACGAGTATGGCGACATCAGTTCAAGATAGTCCCCGGGTGACGAGCTACGGAGCAACCTCCCGGCCAAACGGCGCGAGCGGCTTTGAGACGTTCTCCTGGTGGTTCTTCCGCGTGAGCGGGGTAGCGCTGGTCTTTCTGGCCATCATTCATCTCTTCCTCATGCACGTCAGTGTCGACGTCTCGGAGACGGTATATGATTATGTGGCAAAGCGCTATGACAATCCATTCTGGCGCGGCTACGATCTGTTACTGTTGACGCTGGCGCTCTTCCATGGGCTGAATGGGCTGCGCATCATTTGCGATGACTACATCAAGTCGCGTGGCTGGCGGGTCGCCGTTGTTTCAGGCCTGTTCGTCATCGCACTCAGCTTCTGGCTGATCGGCATGATGACCATCATCACCTTCCATCGAAATATGGATGTTGCTCAGGCAATCTTGAGTATGCTGGGCCACTAGTCGGTCAGCACATCATTCGACCAGGGTGAGCGAACAGAGGCTAGATCCAGGAGTCTATTCATGAACTACCATAAGTTTGACGTCGTGATCGTCGGCGCGGGCGGCGCCGGCCTGATGTCGGCTATGCAACTGGCGCACGGAGCCAGCATCGCGGTCATCAGCAAGCTCTACCCCACGCGCTCGCATACCGGCGCGGCGCAGGGCGGAGTGGCGGCCGCGCTGGGCAACCAGGAAGAGGACCACTGGAAGTGGCACATGTTCGACACCGTTAAGGGCGGCGACTATCTGGTTGACCAGGATGCTGGCGAGGTGCTCGCACGTGAGGCCATCGATGCGGTCTATGACCTGGAGCATTGGGGGCTGCCGTTCAATAGAACGCCCGACGGCAAGATCGACCAGCGTCGCTTCGGCGGCCACAGCCGCAACTTCGGCGAAGGCCCGGTACGCCGCTCATGCTATGCCGCCGACCGCACGGGGCATATGATCTTGCAGACGATGTACCAGCAGTCCATCAAGAACCAGGTACGGTTCTTCAATGAGTACATGATGCTCGATCTGCTGATGAGCGATGGCCAGGCGTGCGGCGTCGTCGCCCTTTGCCTGCGTGATGGCACGATACACACCTTCCACGCGAAGACAGTGGTGCTGGCAACCGGCGGCTACGGGCGCGCCTGGCGCATCACCAGCAACGCGCTCGCCTGCACCGGCGACGGCATGGCTGTAGCGTATCGGCGTGGCATCCCGCTCGAAGATATGGAAATGTACCAGTTCCACCCGACCGGACTGTATAAGATCGGCATTCTGCTCTCTGAGGCGGCGCGCGGTGAGGGCGCGTATCTGCTGAACAACGAGGGGGAGCGCTTCTGTATTCGCTATGCGCCAACGATGCAGGAGCTTGCTCCGCGCGATATGGTGTCGCGCTTCATCGTCCAGGAGATTGCCGAGGGGCGTGGCATCGACGGCAAAGACTATGTGTATCTCTCGGTCGCGCATCTGGGCAAGGAGAAAATCGACGCCAAACTGCCCGATATTACCGATTTCGCCCGCAACTACCTTGGCGTCGAGCCGTATTACGAGCCTGTGCCGATTCAGCCAACAGCCCACTACGCCATGGGTGGCATCCCCACCGACATCGAGGGGCGCGTCGTGACGGACGAACAAAACTCGGTGCTGCCCGGACTTTATGCGGCGGGCGAGGTTGCCTGCGTCTCAGTGCATGGCGCGAACCGCCTGGGTACGAACTCACTGGTAGATCTGATCGTCTTCGGCCGTCGCGCGGGCAAACATATTGCCGCCAAATGGCTGCCAGAGGCGGAGTTCGCACCGCTACCCAGCGATCCTGACGCCTACGCGACCGAGATGGTCGAAGGGCTGCTTAGCCGCACGACCGGTGAGACGCAGGAGAATATCCGCGCGGAGCTTCGCGATATGATGATGGAGTACGTTGGCGTCGTGCGCAGCGAGGAGAGTCTGAAGAACGCGACCGCAAAGCTGGTCGAGCTGAAAGAACGGTTCGGGGCGATTCGCCTGATGGATCGCACGCGCACCTTTAACACCGAGCTGATGGAAGTGATCGAGCTGGGCAATCTGATCGAATGCTCCGAGGCGACCATCGCCGGGGCGCTCGCCCGGAAAGAGAGCCGCGGCGCGCACTATCGCACAGACTTCGAGAAGCGCGACGACGCCAACTTCCTCAGTCACACGCTGGCCTATCGCTCTGAGACTGCGGGGGCGCCAGAGTTGCGCTACAAGCCTGTCGTCATCACGGAGTTCCAGCCAAAGGAGCGCAAGTATTAAACGCGCTGATGTCCAGGCGGTTTCATGGAGCAGAGTCATAGAGAAGAGGACCGGCAATGGCTGCCACCAATGGGAAATACAAAGTACACGTCAAAATCAAGCGCTACCAGCCCGCTGAGAATGCCGAGCCGTACTGGCAGGAGTTCCATGTCGAGGTGGAGGGCAATGATCGCCTGCTCGATACCTTGAACAAGATCAAGTGGGAGCAGGACGGCACGCTGACCTATCGCCGTTCGTGCGCCCACGGCGTCTGTGGATCGGATGCGATGCGGGTCAATGGCCGCAATCGGTTGGCGTGCAAGTTGCTGATGCAGGATCTTGGCGCGCGCATCTCAGTCGAGCCAATGCTTGGCTTCCCGGTCATCCGCGATCTGGTGGTTGATATGGACCCCTTCTTCGCAAAGTATGAGAAGGTGAAGCCCTATCTCGTCAACAATGAACCCGCGCCGCGCACGGAGCGTTTACAGTCGCCCGAAGAGCGTGAACGCTTTGACGAGACAACCAAGTGCATCCTCTGCGGCGCATGCACCGGGTCGTGTCCGTCGGTTTGGGCGAACGCTGAGTGGGTGGGTCCAGCGTCCATCGTGAACGCGCACCGGTTCATCTTCGATAGCCGCGACCGTGGCGGCGCCGAGCGGCTGAACATTCTGAGCGACCGCACCGGCGTCTGGCGTTGTCGCACGATCTTCAACTGCACCGAGGCCTGCCCGCGTGGGATTCACGTCACCGACGCGATTGAAGAAGTCAAGCGCGCTATTCTGTATAATTCGACGGACGGTGATTGAATCGCAGTCACCTGGGCATAGCTCAAGAGACAGGGGACGCGCCATTTCTAGTGGCGCGTCCCTTCGTCATGCGGAACTGCGGCATGAACAGTGGCGTCTTGCCCCTTCTTTGTGGGAAGATTGGGT
>JAICKD010000112.1 GCA_025928125.1 Ktedonobacterales bacterium | reverse complement strand
CCTCGCGCCGTTTCTGGATGAGCGCGCGCGCGGCCTTCTCATCCGCCACCACCTCGAGCCGGTCGCCCGCGGCTGGCACCTCTGAGAGGCCCAGAATGCTCACTGGCGTGCTAGGCGTCGCCTTGCGAGTCCGCTCGCCCTTGTCGTCGAACATCGCGCGGACACGTCCCGAGATCGTTCCGACCACAATCGTATCGCCCACCTTGAGCGTGCCATCCTGCACGAGCGCGTTCGCCGCGACGCCGGTATTCTGGTCGAGGCGCGCCTCGATCACGACGCCATGCGCCAGGCCGTTTGGATTGGCCTTCAGGTCTTGCAGGTCGGCGACCAGCAGAATCATCTCCAGCAACTCGGTGATCCCGGTCTGCTTCTTGGCCGAGACCGGTACACAGACGACATCGCCGCCGTACTCCTCGATCACCACGCCGCGATCTGCAAGCTGCTGCTTGACGTGGTCGGGGTTCGCGTTTGGCCTGTCAATCTTGTTGAGCGCGACCACCAGCGGCACCTGCGCGGCGCGGGCATGGTCAATCGCCTCGATGGTCTGTGGCATCACGCCGTCGTCAGCCGCGACGACGATTACCGCGATATCCGTCACCTGCGCGCCGCGCGCCCGCATCTGGGTGAAAGCCTCGTGACCTGGTGTATCCAGGAAGGTGATCTTGCGCCCGTTCACCTCCACTTGATACGCGCCAATATGCTGGGTGATGCCGCCCGCCTCACCTGCCGCCACCTGCGCGTGGCGGATGGCGTCGAGCAGCGATGTCTTGCCATGGTCAACGTGACCCATGACGGTCACAACCGGCGGGCGCGTAATCCGCCCAACATCGTTGGCATGCGCGGCCGCGCCAATCTGCGCCGCCTCTGGCCGAATCGCGACAGCGGGCGCGGCTGCCGCTGCGGCGGCCTCCTCCGGGGTGTAGCCAATCTGTTCGGCGACCTTCGCTGCCGCATCATAGTTGACCACCTCGTTAATGCTGGCATAGATGCTCAGGGTAATCAGGTTGCGGATGACTTCATTGACCGAGACATTGAGCACTTCCGCCAGATCCTTGACGACGATCTGTGGCGGAAGGGCGACCGGCCCGCTTGGCTTGACGGCGGTTGCTGCCGCGCGTGACGGGGCTGCCGATGGTCCATTGCCATTGCCACGGCCATGTGGCCCGCCTCTGCCGCCACCGCGCGCGCCATTGCCACCGGGCCGACCACCACCAGGCCGACCGCCAGGGCCGCCGGGACGCGGGCCGCCACCAGGCCGACCGCCGGGACCGCCAGGCCGACCGCCAGGGCCAGCGGGTCGTGGCGCGCCAGGGCCACCAGCGGGGCGCGCGGGGCCAGCGCCGGGTCGTGGGGCGCCGGGTCGTGGGCGCATACCGCCGCCACCATCAGGGCCGCCAGCCGGTCGGGCAGTGGTGCCGGAGGGGAGATGCGATGTGGAGGCGCCAGCGGGCCGTTGCGATGCGGGCGAAGAAGAAGATGTAGACGTTGTAGACGACGCGCGAGAACGAGAATTTGTAGTATCTGGCATAGACCCTCCTGAAAAACCGGCATCCCCGGTGAAGACTCGATACGAAAAAACAATAAAAGCAGGCTGGCCATCTCCTGTTTCCCTGGAGATTGCCAGCCCAACGCGGCGGTTACTTGACGACCTGGATTCAGGCGCAGATGTGATGTGACTGAGTCATGCGCAGCCCAGGCGTGGTGGCGACGAATCGCACACGTTTAAGCTCCCATAGCAATGCTCTCGCTATCCGCGTTGGGTGATAAAAAGACGACGCTTCCAATAAGGAATAGGTATCTGGGGAAACTGAAATAGCGCATCCGTCATGATGTCATTCGCGATGTCATTCGCGTGCCACGCTCGTCGCGCAGGGCATAAGATCACTCTCCCCAACCTGAGTAGCATGACACAGAATCGCGCTTCTGTCAAGCGTGCGACCACCGTGCTGACCCCGCTCTAGCGCCGTTGCCGTCAGGGTTGACGCCCTGCCATGCCATCGGTTGGCCGCGTTGACAGCCGCGCCCGGCGCATGATATGCTGGGGAGGCCTTTGCGTGCAAGCATGGGCCGTAGCATCCACGTACCTGTGCGTTTCTGTGCGTTCGACATCGCGATACGCCTCGGGCGTCTGCCGCGTGTGAACATAGATCGAACAACATATCCACTGAGTATCTGAGAAGTATCTGCGAAGGGATTGCCTGAGACATGGTCAAGATTCGTCTTATGCGCATGGGCATGAAGGGCGCGCCAACCTATCGCGTCGTCGTTGCCGATGCCCGCTCGCCACGAGATGGCCGCATCATCGAAAACATTGGCTGGTACAACCCGCGCACCGAGCCATCCACGATCAACATCGACGCCGACCGCGCGAAGCACTGGCTTGGCGTTGGCGCGCAGCCGACCGACTCCGTGGTCTCGCTGCTGATTCGCAGCGGCATCATCCCACGTCCCTCCCGCGAGGAGACGATGGCGAAGTCGGCGGTGAAGAAGGCCGCCGCCGCGAAAAAGGCCGCACAGCCAGCCAAGGCCAGCAGCTAGCCAGGTCCGCCTCGGATGCGCTGGACACGATGAATGCGCTGGATGTGATGCGGTGACGCGCGTGATGCATCCCATCTGGCTACACAGGAAGCGATACCACGATGCAGGGGCTGATTGAATTTCTCGCGCGCAATCTCGTCGATGATCCCGATGCGGTGCAGGTGCGTATCATCCGCGATGATCGCTATGCGACCGTGCTGGGGCTGCGTGTCAGCGGCGAAGACCTGGGCAAGGTGATTGGCCGTCAGGGGCGCGTCGCGCGGGCGATGCGCACGCTGATGCGCACGGCGGCGATGCTGGAAGGCAAGCAGCATATCGGGCTGGAGATCGATGAAAACGAACCATCCCCGCAGACCCCACAGGAATAGCGAGATTGGCGACAGCGCCGCGCATGCGTCACCCGGCGCGCCTGCTGCGCCCGATACGGCATGGATCGCTGTCGGCGAGATCGTCGGCGCGTTTGGCATTCGCGGCGAGGTAAAAGTTCTCCCACAGACCGATTTCCCCGACCGTTTCGCGCGGACGCCGACCCTCTACCTGGGCGATGCGCGCGCGCCACGCGCCGTGCAAAGCGCCCGGCAGCATCAGCGGATCGTCCTCCTCAAGCTCGACGGCGTAGACGACGCGACCGCCGCCCAACGCCTGCGCGGCCTCACGCTCTGGATTCCCGAGGCCGAGCGCATGCCCCTCATCGAGGATCAGTTCTACCTGCACGATGTCGTTGGCCTGAAGGTCGTTCATGTCAACGGCCAGCCGCTGGGTGAGGTCGTCGACTTCATCACCGGCAGTGGCAACGATCTCTTCGTCGTCCGCGCCACACCGGGCGGACGCGACGTGCTGCTCCCGGCGGTGCGCGAATTCATCCGCGAACTGGATATCCCTGGTGGCGTGCTGCGGGTTGATCCCATCCCCGGCCTCTTCGACGACCAGAGCGAAAACGCCGCCGACTCCAGCAACCCCGACGAGCTTGTGCCAGCGGACGACACCTCCGTCACTGATACCACGAACTCGCGCGACTCGTAACAGACTATCAGGGGATAAGTCTTCACTGTACTCGATTGCCCCGGTGAGGTCTGGAGGCCCGGTAGTGCTCGATCTACTCGTGAAAGTGTTGATAGCCGCCGCGCTCATCGCCGCGCTGGCATGGTTCGGTGGGCGGCTACTGGGCATCCGGCAATCATGGGGGCGCGGCTTGGTCGCCTCAGTGCTTGGCGTCGGCGCCGCCGCCATCCTCGCGCTCGCTGTCGCGCCGCAGAATCCCCTGCCCTATCCACTCTTCTTTCTCCTCATCATCCTGCTCCCGTCGCTACTCATCTCGATGGGCCTTTCCGCCCTGCTGGAACTGCTCGTAGAGCCTGGCCCACTGATACGGGTCGAGGGTCGGCTGACCCGCGTACCGCACCCAATTCGCGCGATCCGGCGATGGTACGAGCGCGAACGGCGCTACTCACAAATCACCTGGATTGCCGCCCGGCATGGCCTCGCTACCGCCCTCCAACGTCGCCGCCCGCGCCCAGAAGCCGGATTGGAGTCCTCCGCCTCCATCCAGGCGCGTAACCTCCGTGATGCCCTGGTGGAGGCTGGCGGCGTTTTTGTCAAACTGGGACAGGTGCTTTCGACACGCGACGACTTGCTACCCGAGGACGTGATCGCCGAATTGAGCGGCTTGCAGGATAATGTGCCGCCCGCGCCACAGGACGCCATCGAGGCGTTGATCGTCGCCGAGCTTGGCGCGCCCTCCACAGAGGTCTTCGCGTCATTCGAGTCTGAGCCGGTGGCCGCCGCGTCCATCGCCCAGGTGTATCGCGCGCGGCTGCCCACGGGCGAGCAGGTTGCCGTCAAAGTGCAGCGGCCAGATATCGCTCCGCTGGTGGAGCGCGATCTGGACATCCTCAAGCGGCTGGCGCGGCTCGTCGAATCGAGTACCACCTGGGGACGCTCAACGCGCGTGGTCGATCTGGCGGACGGTTTCGCTGTGGCCCTGCGTGAGGAGATGGACTTTCGCATCGAAGCGCGCAATATGCGCGTGGTGACAGCCGCGCTAGGTCAGTCGGAGACGGTGCATATTCCCAGCGTGTATGAGCAGCTTTCGACGCGCCGGGTGCTGGTGATCGAGTGGCTCGACGGCGCCAGCATTCGCGACGCCGCCCCGCTGATGGAGGAGCTTGGCCTGGAGCCGATTGCGCTCGCCCGTGAGTTGCTGGATGCGGTGGCGCGGCAAATCATGCGCTCAGGTGTCTTCCATGCCGACCTCCATCCTGGCAACGTCTTCGTCCTGCGCAATAAGCAACTGGGTCTGCTCGACTTCGGCTCGGTGGGACGGATAGACCAGTTAGAGCAGACCGCCCTGCGTGACCTGCTCTTTGCATTGCAACGGCGCGATGTCGTCGAGCTGCGTATCGCCTTGCTCGCGCTGGCCAGGCCGCAAGTGGATCTCGATGCGGAGGTTCACGATGAACTCCTGGAACGCGAACTGGGGCAGCTTCTGGCGCAGTCGTTGCAGCCGGGCGAGCCGCTGGATATGGGTATCTTCATGCATCTGTTGCGGCTGCTTCAGGATCACAATCTCGCGTTTCCGCCGGAAGTCGGCGCCGTCTTTCGCGCGGCAGTCGCGCTGGAAGGCAGTTTGCGTGTCCTGGCGCCTGGCTTCCCGCTGATGGAGGAGGCGCAGAAGCTGGCGACGCGCTGGATGAGCGAATCGCTCGTGCCATCCGCCCTTGCGCGCTCGGTCAATGATGAACTGCAATCGCTGCTGCCTATGCTAAAGCGGCTGCCCCGACGGCTAGATCGCATCACCGAGGTGGCTGAGCGTGGCTCGCTGACATTGAAGGTGCGGTTGTTTGCGGACGCGCGCGACGAGCGGGTCGTCACCACGATAGCGAGCCGGGCAATTCTCGCATTTCTCGGCGCGGCGGTTGGGCTGATATCCGCGATGCTGCTTGGCGTGTCGGGCGGCCCGATCTTCTACAGTGAGATCAGCCTCTTCCAGATCGTTGGCTACCTGGGCCTCTGCGCCAGCGTCATTCTCATCATGCGCGTCGTGATCGCCGTTCTGCGCGACCGCACCGTGTGATACTGCTGTGAGTGAGACAATGCCGCCTGCCGGTTGCGGCGCGTGGTGATTTGCAGTATCCTCTGTGCGAAGCGTGAACCTCGACGATACGTAGCACGAAAAAAGGTCAGCCAGGATATGCAGAGCAGCACCGACGCGCCGCAAGTCAGTTTCCTCAGCCGTGTACGGAGCGCGCTGGACCGCTATGTGACGCCACAGTTGCATCGCTATGTGACGCCGCGGACGGTGCGTCCGTTGGCTGCGGTGACGGCGGTGACGATGTTCGTCGTCTATGCGCTCGGCACGTTGGTGACGACAACCGGCTCCGGCCACGGCTGCGGCGATTCCTGGCCGCTCTGTCGCGGGCAATTCATCCCCGAGTTCGCCATCTCGACGGCCATCGAGTTCACCCACCGGGTGGCGACGGCTGCCGTCACGGTGCTGGTGATCGCGCTGGCGTTCGGCGTGCTCTGGCTCTGGCGCGCGCGGCTGGAATTGCGCATCCTCGCGCCGCTGATGGTCGTCGCGCTGTTTGCCGAGGCCGGGTTGGGCGCCGCGCTGGTCCTGCTCCCCGCGTCGCCGGTGCTGCTGGCGATCCACTTTGGCACGTCGCTCGTCCTCTTTAGCAGCGTGCTGCTGACCGCGCTGATCATCTACGAGCTAGGTAGCTGGGACCGCCTGCGCGACCAGGCCGTCGTTCCTGGCTTCCGCATCTTGGTCTTCGCGCTGGCGCTCTACACCTACGTCGTCGGCTATCTCGGCGCGTACATGCGGCTGCGCGGCGCGGAGATTGCCTGCACGGGCTGGCCTGCCTGTAACGGTCAGCTATTCCCCGGCTTCAGCGGTTTCGTGGGCATTGCCTTCACCCATCGCGTCGCGGCGTTCGTCCTGCTGGCAGGCACGATCTGGCTCTTCGTCTGGGCGCGCTCGCTCCGGGCCAGTCGGCCTGACCTCTATCGCGGCAGCTTCTATGCGCTGCTGGCGGTGATCGCGCAGGTCTTCGCGGGCGGCGTCGTGGCGCTGACGAGCGTGGCGCGCTACAGCCAGTTGCTCCATGCCGGGCTGGTGGCGCTGCTCTTCGGCGCGCTCATCTACGTCTGCCTGCAAACGCTGCCGCGGCCCGCGTCGGCCCGCATCACACCGGACGTCGAGGCGACACCCGCGCAGTCGGCCACACCTTCGGCGGCTGCCCAGCGCGGGTAGTAAGTTTGCTCACACCACAATCTGGCAGCGCAGCACGCCCGGCGAGCATTGCGCCGTGAGGGTGTCGCCGTCCAGTCGCCAGGGCGCGTTGAGGGTCGCGTCGGCATCGTAGCCTAACGCCGCGCGCACCACAAATATCGCGCCATCATCTGCCACGAAGCGAATCGGCTCGCCACGACCGCCGATGCCCTGGATGAAACGATACGCACGCCGCGCCGACCATGCGGGCGTGATGGTGTAGTTGCCCTCGGTGGGCCACGACTCGTAGCTGGCGTATGAGGCATCTTGCGGCTGCGGCTGGATCATTCCCGCATTGAGCGCAGCTAGCGCCTCGGCCAGAAGCGACCCACCACGGATGGCGCAAGCGCGGTCCAGTTCCGCCTCGGTCATGCCGTCGGATAGGGCCACTTCTTCCTGGAGAACAATCGGGCCGGTATCGAATCCTTCATCCATCAGGTGAATGGTGACACCGCCCGTCTCGTCGCCATCATGGAAAATCCAGAAGAGCGGGTCGGGTCCGCGGTGCGCCGGGAGCAGCGACGGGTGAACGTTGAGGCTACCGAGCCGGGGCAGCCGCAGCAATGACGCGGGCAGCCTGCGCGAGAAGCAGGCGACAGCGATGGCGTCGATGTCGAGTCCGGCCAGCGCGTCGGGGATGTCACGGCCGCCCAGCTCTAACACCGGGATGTCGCGCTCGGCGGCGAGGTCGAGGATGGTCCGTGGCGCGCCGCCAGCCAGCACGATCCCACGCGCCATTGGTCGCCGGGGAAGCAGGAGCGGCGGCTGACCCGCCCGCCCGCGCAGCGCGGGGAGCGCCACCGCCACCACCTCCACGTCTGCCCGCAGCAACCCATCCAGCACCACGAGCGAGAACATGCCTGTCATGCCGCAGAAGACGACACGCACAGCCGCCGACGGAGCGGAGCTATGCGCATCATCCTGATGGTTCATGGCAGCCCTCTCGCCTAGCGGCGGCCTGTGCCGTAGTTGGGCGCCTCTTTGGTCACCATCACGTCGTGTGGGTGGCTCTCGCGCAGGCCCGCGCCAGTCATGCGGATGAAGCGGGCGCGCGTCTTGAGCGCCTCGATATCCTCCGCGCCAACGTAGCCCATCGCCTGACGCAGCCCGCCGACCAGCTGGAAGATGACGTTCGAGAGCGCGCCTTTGTACGGCACGCGCGCCTCGATGCCCTCGGCGATCAGGCGCGACTCATCGCT
>JAICKD010000341.1 GCA_025928125.1 Ktedonobacterales bacterium | reverse complement strand
CTCATGCCCTAACCAGCAGACAGGCGGAGCGATGGCGAGCGAAGAACAAACCGACGAGGCGCTACGTGAGATCGTGCGGGCCGACTTCGAGCATGGCGGCGTCCTCGCGCGGACGCTGGCGGGCTACGAGGAGCGTCCCGCACAGGTGACGATGGCGCAGCGTGTCGCCGATGCGCTTGAATCTGGCGACCACCTGATTGCCGAAGCTACAACAGGAACTGGCAAGGGAATCGCCTACATTATCCCCATCATCCGCTCAGGCAGAGTCGCGCTCATCAGTACCGCCAACAAGGCGCTGCAAGAGCAGCTTTTCTACAAAGACATCCCCTTTGTTCAGAAGCATGTGGCGCCATTCGAGGCGGCGCTGGTCAAGGGAATGGGCAACTACCTCTGCCTCGACCGCTTCACCGAGGAAGAATCCTTCCAGCAGTTGACCGGCGATCTTGCCTTCAAGGCGATGGTCGAGCGGATGGGCGACTTCAACGAGTGGAACGGCGACCTCGATCTGCTGGATATTCCCTTGCGCACCGAATTGCGCGGACGCGTCGCGGGCGATAGCGATCAGTGCGCCTGGCGCAACTGTTCCCACTTCCACGATTGCTACATCCGCGAGATGCGCGAGCGGGCGCGGCAGGCGCAGGTGATCGTCGTCAACCATACGCTGCTGCTGCTCGATGCCGCGATGGAGGGCTTTCTGCTGCCCGAGCGCGATGTGATTGTCATCGACGAGGCGCACCACCTGGAGGAAGAGGCAACCCGCGCCTTCACCGTCACCGTCGCCCCTGGTCGCGTGCAGAGCCTGCTCGCGCAGCAGCGATTGCGCGCGCATGCCGATCCGTTGGTCGTGCAGGAGGCGCTGGCTGCCCATCAGCGCGCGTGGGATGCGCTGGCTCGCGTCGCCCGCCCCGACGCGAAGGGACGCCAGCATCTGAACGAGCCGCTGGAGGAGGGACTCGCGCTTGCCTCGGCGATTGATGATCTGGCGACCAGCCTGCAACGCAACCGGCCCATCACCGTCGAAGGCAAAGAAGAGCAGCTTTACGAGAAGCTGGTCAAGCGCACCCGCAGCCTCGCCAAAGACGCGCGCGTCGTCTTCGGGGTCAAGGCGCCCGATGAACGGGTCTACTATCTGGAGAAAGTGGGCGGGACGCGCCGACGAGAGGCCCAGCTTGCCGCCTCGGCCGCGCCGCTCTCGGTCGCCGACCTGCTGCGCGAGAAGCTCTTCGACCGCATCCCGACCATCGCCACCTCGGCGACCCTGGCGGTCAACAACCGCTTCACCTTCTTCCGCGAGCGCGTCGGCTTGCCCAAGTCGCCCGAGATTGTCCTGCCGCACACCTTCGACTACCGCACGCACGCGCTGCTCTATGCGCCGCGACTGCGCCAGGAGCCAGCCTTTGGCGCGGCCAGTGGTCCCTATCTGGATGAACTTGCCCATGAGATGGCGGCTCTGGTCGAGGCGTCGGAGGGGCGGGCATTCCTGCTCTTCAGCAGCTTCAGCGCGCTCGAAGGCGTGCTAGCGCGTATCGAGGAGCAGTTGCGTGACGACGACTATACCGTACTCGTGCAGGGGCGCGACCTGAACCGCATCGCTCTACTTCAGCAGTTCCGTGGCAGTCCGCGCGCGGTGCTCTTTGGCCTCAAGAGCTTCTGGGAGGGCGTGGACGTGCAGGGCGAGGCGCTCTCGCTGGTGGTCATCGACAAACTGCCCTTCGATCCGCCCGACGATCCAGTGCATGAGGCGCGGGTGGCGAAGATGAAAGAGGCGGGCGTCAACTGGTTCGGCGAGTATGTGCTGCCACAGGCGATTCTGCGGCTGAAGCAGGGCATCGGGCGGCTGCTACGCACGCGCGACGACCGTGGCGTGATGGCGATTCTGGATAAGCGGCTCTATTCTAAGAGCTATGGACGCGAGGTGTTGGCCGCGCTGCCGCCCGCCCGCCGGACCACCGAAATCGAGGACGTGCGCGCATTCTTCGCGAGTGATGGGACGAGCTAGCCATGGCAGCCAACAGCATACTCTTATGGGTGATCTCGCCGCTGGTATGCGCCGTCGCGCTGCTGCTGGCGGCATGGCGCATCGCATTGCTCTACCGGCCAACGGGCGTGCCGTGGTGGAAGCGCAAGCGGATCATCGCGCCGATTGTGCTGGCCGTCGCCGCGCTCGCGTTCGCCTTCAAGGCCTGGACGGCCTGGACGCCCCTCAACCTCTCACAGGACCAGTTGAACAGCCTCGATTTCGCCGGGTTGCGTATCTACCAGCAGCAGGTATCGGACGCCGCCAGCGCCTATACGCCGTGGGGTGTGGCCATCGTGCTGCTGACGGTCGCGACGCTCGGTGCGGTCATCATCTCGATCACCAACGACCCACCCATCCCCAAGCAAGACGACGAAGAGAATCCACCGCAAGAATGAGTCTCATTGACCTAGATCTATCATGAGCCACTGTATGCAGCGGCGCCTGGCCGACCTTTCGCCTCGCCCAGCTTAGCTGGCTAACGCTCATCTATAGATGTAGGATATACTGGCGCTGGAGCGCGAGGCAGATATCCTGTCGCAAGCCGTGACGCGAATATGGAGGCGATGATGAAAGATATCCAGGGCGAGGCGAAGAACGTCCGCAAACTGCTCGAAGGCGAGAAATACTCCATCGACTATTATCAGCGCGAATACAAATGGGGCGAGAAACAGATTCGTGAGTTGATCGAAGATCTGACCCAGGCGTTCCTGGAGGAGCACGACCCCACGCACGAACGCCGGGCGGTCATGGGCTATGGCCATTACTTCCTCGGCTCTATCATCATTAGCAGCAAAGACAATCTGCGCTTCATCGTCGACGGACAGCAGCGGCTCACCAGCCTCACGCTGCTGCTCATCTATCTGCATAATCTGCAGCGTGAGATGAAGGCCGCCTCCAGCGTTGAGAAGATGATCTTTTCCGAGCAGTTCGGCGAAAAGACGTTCAACCTGCACGTGGACGAGCGGATTCCCTGTATGGAGGCGTTGTTCGAGCAGCAGCTGTTCGACGATATCGGGCAAACGGAGTCGGTGCAGAATATCCTGGCGCGTTACCGCGACATCGAGACCTGCTTTCCGGTGGAACTGACGAAGGAGTCACTGCCCTATTTCGCGGACTGGTTGAAGGAGAATGTCCACTTGGTCGAAATCACGGCCTACTCCGACGATGACGCCTATACCATCTTCGAGACGATGAATGACCGCGGCCTCTCGCTCAGCCCAGTGGATATGCTCAAAGGCTATCTCCTCGCCAATATCTCTGACCCCGAGAAACGCGACGCTGCCAACGTGCTCTGGAAGCGGCGCGTGGCCGAGCTGGCGGAGGTTGGCAAGGACGTTGACGCCGATTTCTTCAAGGCCTGGCTCCGCGGCCAGTTTGCCGAGAGCATCCGCGAACGCAGGAAAGGCGCGAAACCCGAGGACTTCGACCGCATCGGCACAGAATTCCATCGCTGGGTCAAGGACAACCAGAAGCGGCTGCAACTGAACGGCAGCGCCAGCTTCGTGCGCTTTCTCGAGTCCGATTTCAACTTCTACTCCCGCCAGTATCTGCGCCTGATGGAGGCCGCGGCGCATCTCACGCCGGGCCTGGAGCACGTCTTTTACAATGCGCAGCTCGGCTTTACCTCTCAGTATCAGGTGCTGCTGGCGCCACTCGTTCCTGGGGACTCCGACGATGTGGTCGCGCGGAAGTTCCGCTTGGTGGCGAGATATCTCGACATCCTCCTCAATCGCCGAATCTGGAACTGGCACAGCATCGGCTTCTCAACGATGCAATACGCGATGTTCTTGCTCTTGCGTGAGATTCGTCGTAAGCCCGTGGCGGAGCTGGCGCGGCTGCTTCATGCCCGCTTGTCCGCTCCCGGCGAACAGACCTTCACGACCAATGCCCGCTTCTACATGCATGTGTTGAACCGCGAAAACATCCGCCTGATGCTGGCGCGCATGACGGATTATCTTGAGTGCGCATCCGGCATGACCTCGCGTTACGTGGAGTACGTGACGGCTGCGGGGGTGAAGCGCTACGAGGTGGAGCATATCTGGGCGAACAAGTTCGAGCGCCACACCGACGAGTTCTCGCATCCGCAGGACTTCGCGGAATACCGCAACCGCATCGGCGACCTGCTGCTCTTGCCCAAGAGCTTCAACGCGAGCTATGGCGCTCTGCCCTATGAGGAGAAGGTAACACACTACGATTCGCAAAACCTGCTTGCCCGCTCGCTCAACGCGCTCGCCTATGATCACAACCCTGGGTTCCTCAGGTTTATCCAGCAGTCCGGCCTCGACTTTAAGCCGTTCGCGCATTTTGTGAAGGCTGATCTGGACGCCCGCCAGGCGCTTTACACCCAGCTTGCTGAGCGCGTCTGGGATCCGGCGCAGCTGCTACAGGAGGTGGCGGAATGAGTTGACACTCCCCCGCTTGAAAGTGGGAGATTCTCAGTTCTCCGGGGCGGCTTACGCCACCTCTCCCTGAAGGCTTTGCCCAAGCCTCTCTATATTCTTCGCGGCGTTGTGGTCTCTATGGAGCGATGTTCCGCACTCTGGACAGCTATGCCAGCGGACGGATAATCCCTTCTTCACCACAACACCGCAGCCAGAACACGTCTGGCTGGTATACGAAGGGTTGACCGCAATCACCTTCCGACCGGCCCATGCTGCCTTGTGGGAAAGGGTGGTGAGGAACCCACTCCAGCCCGCATCACTGATGCTCTTGGCCAGGTGATGGTTCTTCACCATATTGGCGACCTGCAAATCCTCGTG
>JAICKD010000264.1 GCA_025928125.1 Ktedonobacterales bacterium | reverse complement strand
TATGTATTAGGTACATGCAGGCGGATGACGTTCTGCCGCGAACGAGCATGGACAGCGCTGGCGGAGGTGAGGTGGCGCGATGGCGGTGGAACTACTGGAGCGCGACCCGTTCCTGCTCACGCTGAACGACCTGTTGGTCCAGGCTGGCGAAGGGCGTGGGCGGGTCGCTTTGATCAGCGGCGAGGCAGGCATCGGCAAGACCTCGCTCGTCGAGCGTTTTCTCGAACAGCATCAGGCGCCGACGCGCACACTCTGGGGCGCATGTGAGGCGCTCTTTACCCCGCGCCCATTAGGCCCGCTCTACGACATCGCGCCACAGCTACAAACGCCGTTGCGTGCGCTCCTCGATGGTGACGTGAACCGCGCCACGCTCTTCGCCACGGTGCTGGATGAGCTTACCCGGCATGCCGCGCCAACCATCGTGGTGATCGAAGATATCCACTGGGCGGATGAGGCGACGCTCGATCTGGTCAAGTTCCTGGCACGCCGCATCCATCGCACACCAGCCCTGCTCATTCTGACCTACCGTGATGATGATCTGACCAAAGATCACCCGCTGCGCCTCGTCCTCGGCGATCTGCCAGCAGACAACGTCACGCGCGTCTGGCTGCCGCCGCTCTCCGAGATCGCGGTTGCCTCGCTTGCCCAACAGGCTGGTCGTCCGGTAGGAAATCTTCACGCGGCCACCGGGGGCAACTCGTTCTTTCTCAAAGAGGTGCTGGCAAGCGATCTGCCAGGGCTGCCGAGGAGCGTGCGTGACGCGGTGCTTGCGCGAATTGCGCGCCTGTCGTACGAGGCACAGTGCTTCCTCGAACTAGCGTCCGTCGTGTCCGCGAAGCTGGAATGGCGGACGGTCGAGGCGATGACGGTCGTGGACAATGCCTGGCTTGAGGAATGCCTGGCGTCTGGTATCTTGCGGCTTGAGAATGGATTAGTGGATTTCCGCCATGAGCTGGCGCGCCAGGCCGTGGAGAGCACACTTTCACCCACACGGAAGCGGACGCTAAATGCCCAGGTGCTGCGCGCATTTATGGAACTGGGTGAAGGGCAGGTAGCGCTGGCCCGGCTGGTCCACCACGCTTCCCAGGCCGAGGATAGCGCGGCTGTGCTCCAATTTGCTCCCGCGGCGGCGCGAGAGGCCTCAGCCCAGGGCGCGCATCGCGAGGCAGTGGAGCAGTACCGGACCGCCCTGCGTTTCGCCGACGGACTGGAGGACGAGCAGCGCGCCGGGTTGCTCGAGGGTCTGGCGCGCGAGTGTCTTCTCATCGGGCAGGCAACCGATGCTATCCGGGCGGGAGAAGACGCGGTGGCGCTCTGGCGAAGCCTCGATATACCCCAGCGGGTAGGCTATAATCTGCGCTGGCTCTCGCGCATCTATTGGTGGGTAGGGCAGGGGACGGAGGCCAAAAGGTATGCGGACGCGGCGGTGAGCGTGCTGCAAACACTGCCGCCTGACAGCGAATTAGGCTGGGCATATAGCTACCGGGCGATGCTGGCGATGCTCGCCGAAGAGACCACGGACGCTCAGTTGTGGGCTAATCGCACAGTCGAGCTAGCTGGGCAGCTTGGCGACGAGGAGCTACTGGTCCACGCATACCACACGCTTGAGATGACGCGGCTCAATGCGGACGACCAGCAGGAGCAAACCGAGGCGGGGCAAAGCCTCCAGTTGGCGCTCGAACACAACCTGATAGAGCACGTGGGGCGCGCCTACGCCAATCTATCGTCGTATTTCGTCAAGATCCGCGACTACGCAAGGGCCGACCGCATCATCGCGGCAGGTATTGCGTATTGTACCGAGCACGACTTCGAACTATTTATGCCCCAACTGATCGCCGCGCGAGCGATGGCCGCCCTCGACCGGGGAAACTGGCTGGCGGCCAGTGAAGATGCGAATACCGTCATTGACGCTCAACGAGCATCGCCAGTCTTCACGATCCATGCGCGAGCGGTTCTGGGCCTGGTACGGATGCGACGCGGCGATCCCGGCGTCAACTCACTGCTGGACGAGGCGCGTGACCTGGCGCTCTCTACCTGCGAATTACAGCGCATTGCGCCGACCATGGCTGCCCGCGCCGAGGCGGCCTGGCTGCGTGGCGATCTCGCGCAGTGTGCGGCGGAGGCGCGGACCGGCTTCGATGTAGCGCGCGCGCACAATAATCCCTGGCAGCTTGGGCAGCTGGCCTTCTGGCTCTGGCGCGCGGGCGCACTGACCCAGGCTCCGCCGGGAATCGCGGCCCCATACGCGCTGCAGATGGCGGGCGACTGGCGCGCGGCGGCGGATGCCTGGGAAGCGATTGGCTGTCCCTACGAACAGGCGCTGGCGCTCATGGACGGCGATGAGGCAGCGCAGCGCAACGCCCTGGCGATCTTCGAGCGGCTGGGGGCGCGACCCGCAGCCGAGACGCTGCGACGGCAACTCCGCACGGCGGGCGCGCGCGGCCTGCCCCGTGGCCCGCGTCCGGCGACGCAGGCGAACCCCTATGGCCTGACCAATCGCCAGTTTGAAATCCTCTTGCTGCTGGCCGAGGGGTTGCGCAATCCGGAGATTGCCGACCGGCTCTCGACCACCCCAAAAACCATCGAGCATCACGTCTCGGACGTGCTGGCCAAGCTCAATGTGCGCTCGCGGGCTGAGGCGGTGCGCCTGGCCTTCCAGCTTGGCCTCATCCCCCAGTCGTCGAATCCTCCCACCGGCAAAATGGGGGTCTGAATTCCCCCAACCTGAGTGCTCCCCCCGATGTGACTCCCCGGTTCGTGCGGGTATGCTCCTGACGCCTGGAACAGGTGACGCGCTTGAGCGTCAGCCAGGCGAGGAGGAACGGCATGCCGTGTTGTCTCATGCAGCGCGCATTACCGGACGCTCGTGAGTTCCCCATGAACGAGGAACTGAGAAGAATCGAGAGGAATTGACATGCGTATCAACAGGCTTGCTCTGACAGTCGCCGCCGCCTTTGCCACCGTCATTTTACTTGCGGCTGGCATTGCGGTCGCTTTCGCCCACGGATCGACGACAAGTAGCTCTCGTCCCGATCCGCTCAAGGCAGTCCGTAGCGCAACCGCGCGCTACCACTCACTCACCGTCGCCCAAGGAAATGGCTATGCGCTGCTCAAGGATACCGCCGGGATTGCGTGTATCGATAATCCTGGTGTCGGCGCCATGGGCATCCATTACGCCAATGGAGACCTGGTTAAGTCTGGGAAGATCGACCCCAACAAGCCACAGGCGCTCGTCTACGAGCCAATGGGAAATGGTCAACTGAGCCTGGTCGCGGTCGAGTACGTCGTCATTCAGCAGCAGTGGGACGCGGCGCACGACTCGCCGCCCGAGTTGTTCGGCCAGCACTTCATGCTGACACCGGATGGCAACCGGTTCGGGCTGCCAGCATTCTATTCGTTGCACGCCTGGATCTGGCAGAATAATCCGACTGGCACGTTCAGCATGTGGAATCCCACGGTGAGCTGCACCGCGGCGGCGACGGGATCGGGGTCATCGGCCTCGGCTCCAGCATCAGCCAACCCGGATGATGGCCGGCCACTCCCACATGCGCACCAGCCGCGTTAATCGTCCCGACTGACCGCCACAGTCATTGCGTCGAGGTCGGCGCCTGGCCCAGACCCTCTCCCTCTACCCCCTCCCCTAAAAGGGAGGGGAGCCAGAGAACCAGAATCAGGCCCACCGCGTACGAACCGTCGAGCGCTGACACCTCCGGATCCGGCGCTCTCCTGGTCTGATTCCCCTCCCTCTTCAGGGGAGGGGGTTAGGGGGAGAGGGCAGTCGCCCCAGTGACAACCTCATCCGCGCAGTGCTAAAGCCACCCGCCAGCAAGATGGGTGGATGATTGCGCCAATGTGGGGGGTCCCCCCGATGTGGCGCACTGGTTAACTCAGATATGCTGCCTTATGCCTGGATCGTTCGACACGCCATTGGAGCGCGTCGGCCAGGCGAAGGAGGACAGGAGCACACATATGCCACGCTATCTCGTCGAGCGCACCTTTCCCGATGGTCTCCAAATTCCCTTGACCGAGGAAGGCGCGACCATCTGCCGCACGGTCGTCGCCACCAACACCGATGATCTGGTGACCTGGGTTCACTCCTACGTCACCGAGGATAAATCGAAGACCTTCTGCATCTACGACGCGCCCTCGCCCGAGGCGATCCGCCGGGCAGCGCGCCGCAACAACCTTCCGGTGGACAAGATCACCGAAGTCTCGGTGCTCGACCCCTATTTCTATCGCTAATTCGTCTCGCCATACACCGCCATCCATGGGCAGGCCTCTTCAGTCGCGGCTCCATCCGTGGATGGCGCAATCCAGCTATGAGCAGTTTTGACAGGTGTGTTGTTCGCTCCCCGGCATTCCGACGTAACACGTCGGCGTACGACTCTGGTATGTGGTAGCTCAGCAGTGCCAGGTTGACTCCGGCTTCTGGTATCGCGGCGCTGCCAGCGGCCTGATACAGACATGTAGGCCGGAGAAGGGGAAGGGGAGTAGTGTGGACAAGGATCAGAAATTCAGAAGATGGCTCACCGCGTTCCTCGAATTGGCGCGCGTCATCGTATTGGCGGCCGTGGCGGCGGCCATTACCGCCGGGATCAACGAAATCATTCATCTCGTCGCTAATTCAGGCATGAACAGTATCGAAACTGCCATGATTATCGGTGGATTGACGGCGGCAGGGAAGGCGTGGGACAGGACCGTTCACGAGGATCCAAACACCAAAGCCAAGGGGATATTGCCGTTCTAAGCTGGCGCGAACCGTATGGCGAACGTTGGTCCGTCGCCGCCTGTCGTGTCTCCTGGTATACGGTTGAACCGGAGGGAGCCATCGGTGCTGTCTGTCGCTGGCCCCTATCCGGTTCTCCGCGTATCCGCGTAGAGGAAAGCTTAAAGCAGCGTGTACGAGGCGAGCACCATCAGCAGCACCGTCACCAGCAGCAGCAAGACCGGCGCGCCGATCAGCAGGGCGAGCTTGAAGCGCGTGCTCAGCTTCGAGCCACTGGCGAAGTAGTAGACGAACGGACCGATGACCGGGACCGCCAGCACCAGCGCGCCCCAGCCCAGTTTCTTCCCGGCGCTCAGCTCCTGGCGCTGGCCAAGCTCCACGAAGGCGACGGCGATCCAGGCGGCATAAAGCGCGAAGAAGAGCGCGTTGCCATAGAACGAGAGCAGGATCTGCACGATTGAGTATCCAGTGAAGCCGAGCGGCTGGAACATGGCGGTACCTCCTGAGTAGCCTGACGTATAGGCTGCGGCAGCGGGCGGAATCCCATCATTCGAGGTGGTATCCTCGGGGAACGCATCGGTGAAGATCGGGCCGGGTCCCGCGTTGACATTGGGCATATTCGGCTGCGCGGCGGGCGCAGGCGCCTGGCGATAGTCCGGCGGGTTGTAGCTGGGGCCGGGCGTGCTGAAACCGGTGTTGAGATATTTCGCCACCAGCCGCAGCGTCGCGCCGAAGTCGCCGCCGCCCACCAACGACGCGGGCGAGCCGCAGGGATGCGAGACCTCCAGCAGCGGCGGGGCCGTCGTCGCCGCTTTGTTATCGGCGAAGCAGTTGTTGGCGCCGCTGGGCGCGGAGAGCGCCAGATCGGCCACACCAGAGCCAGTCACCGTGTTGCCCGTG
>JAICKD010000523.1 GCA_025928125.1 Ktedonobacterales bacterium | reverse complement strand
CATGTCGTGGCGCGATATTGTTCGCTTGGCTGATTTTCGTTCACCACAGGAGGTTTGGAATGGCAAATGACTCTGTGCGTGAGAACACATCCAGCGTCGGGGAAGGGGGGAGCAAGGCTAAAGCGCTCTGGTATCTGCTGTTGATTATCCCGTTCATCGCGACACTCTGGGTGCCGTTCTATGCAGGCAAGGATCCAGAACTGGCGGGGATACCCTTCTTTTACTGGTATCAGTTTCTCTGGATCATCATCACCTCGTTGCTCACTGGCCTGGTCTATTTCGTCACGAAATGATCGGCTCAGACGCAGCGCAGGCTACTCATCGTGTGCATAGGATTGGTTCCCCCACACCACAGGCGAGGTTCGTGATACACAGAGGAGTGTTTCATGCCGAAAGAGCTGAACTGGACCGCGCTGACTGTCTTCATTGTCCTCTTCGCACTCGTCACCATACTCGGGTTCATCGCGTCGCGCTGGCGGCGTGGCGACCTGAACCAGCTCAATGAATGGGGGCTGGGCGGACGGCGCTTTGGCACCGTCGTCACGTGGTTCCTGCTGGGCGGCGATCTCTACACCGCCTACACCTTCATCGCCGTGCCTGCCCTGGTCTATGGGTCAGGCGCCATCGGTCTTTTCGCCGTCCCCTACACCATCATCGTCTATCCGTTTGTTCTGGTTGTGATGCCGCGCCTCTGGTCGGTCTGCCACAAGCACGGCTACGTCACCGCCTCTGACTTCGTGCGGGGCCGCTATGGGAGCAGCGGGCTGGCGCTGGCCGTCGCCTTCACTGGCATCCTGGCCACCATGCCTTATATCGCTCTGCAACTCGTCGGCATCGAGGTGGTGCTGGCGGCGATGGGCATTCAGGGCGACATCCCGCTAATCGTCGCCTTCCTCGTTCTCGCCGCGTACACCTACTTTAGCGGGCTGCGCGCGCCAGCTATGATCGCGCTGGTGAAAGATGCGATCATCTACATCACGATCATCATCGCGGTCATCGCGATTCCGATCTATATCAGCAACCACCTGGGCAACGGCAGCGGCATCGCGGACGGCTACGCGACGCTCTTCGCCAAGGTGCCTTCGGCCAAACTGCTGCTGGCGCCCAAAACGTTCACGGTCTTTGGAACGCTGGCGCTCGGCTCGGCGCTGGCACTCTTCATGTACCCCCATGCGATCACTGGCACGCTAGCGGCCAATAGCGGGCGCGTCATCAAGCGCAACGCGGCGCTGTTGCCCGCCTACTCGTTCCTGCTGGGGCTGATCGCGCTGCTGGGCTTCATGGCGCTGGTGCTGGGCGTGGTGGGCGTCAAGCCGTATGGCGCGCAGTTCGCGGTGCCGGGCCTGTTCAATCTGGTCTTCCCGGCGTGGTTCGTGGGCTTCGCGTTCGCGGCCATCGCCATCGGCGCGCTGGTGCCTGCCTCGGTGATGTCCATCGCGGCGGCCAACCTCTTCACGCGCAACATCTATAAAGAGTACTTTCGCCGCAATGCCAGCGACCGCGAAGAAGCGTCCGTCGCCAAGCTGGTCTCGCTCATTGTGAAGCTCGGCGCGCTGGCGTTCGTCATCGCGCTTCCCTTGCAGCAGTCGATCAACTTCCAGTTGCTCGGCGGCGTCTGGATTCTGCAGACGTTCCCAGCGATTGTCTTCGGCCTCTATACGCGGTGGTTCCATCGCTGGGCGCTGCTGATCGGCTGGTTTGTCGGGATGGCGCTCGGCACGTACATGGCCTACCTGCAAAGCTCGCCAATCACCCCACACTTCGCGTCGTCCACCTACTCGTTGCACCTCTTCGGGCAGGTGATTCCCGGCTATGCGGCGTTCTACGCCTTCATCGCCAATATCGTCGTCACGGTAGTGCTCTCGTTTATCTTCAACCTGGTCGGTCTCGCCAAAGGCGTCGACAGCACCGCCACGGCGGACTATGAGGCGTCCAATGTGGTCGCGGTTCCCGCCGCTGCCCTGTGAGGCGCTCTCTGGGTGAAGCGTTGGGGTTTGTGGGCGAGAGCCCTCTCCCCCTACCCCCTCCCTAAAAGGGAGGGGGAACCACTACGCGCCGGAGGGATGATTACTCCCTCCGGCGCGATTGTGTGTGCGGGTCGCGGACCTCTCCCCCTACCCCCTCCCCTGCGAGGGGAGGGGCTGTAAGGCTGGGGCTGCCACGCTCGTCACGTTAAGAGATGCTCGTTTAGCCTGCGACACCCATCGGGCCGAGTGGCTCGACGACTCCGGCGAGCGGCCAGCGCGGCGACCCGACGCGGTAGACGACGCGGGCGACCTCCCAGGCGGGGCGCTCCGGGCTACCGGCGCGGCTGCGCGCTTTGCTGATTGGCCAGGAGAGCCAGCGGCTACCCTTGCCGAGCGGCGTCAGCTCGTAGACGCTGCCGGTGCGGAAGCATGGCACGCCAAGCGCCCAGACGACATCCTCGGCGCCGAGCAATTCGAAGCAGGCGCGATGCATGCCCTTGCCACCGGGATCAGGGTCGATGGCAATCAGCCGACCCAGCCGCCCGCGCGGGTGAAGTGGACCACGCTCCCATGGGCCGCGCAGGCGATGCGCCCAGCCCCAGGTGGGATCGAGTTCGGGATGCTCAGGGTCTTCAGGCGTCGGCAGCAGCGTTAGCAGCAGCGCGAGCTGGCGGCGGGGCAGCGGCACGAGGCTATCAGGCTCGCCTGCCTCCAGATGCGCCAACGACCAGGCGATATCGCTGTGGGTCAGCACCTCGTTGGGGCGCTCGACGCGAAAAATGCCGACATCGGTCTCGACCTCTACCGCTGAGATGATCTGCGGCATGGGGGGTGGCGCGGGCAGGTTTCCCGGCGGGCATGCCTCAGCCGACCCCAGCCCCTTCCGGGTGGAGCGGCCACGGCGCGCGCGCGTCGCCAGCCCGCCACTCTCGGCGGCGGGATCGAGGCTGTTGCCCAGCGCGCCCGGAGGCATCACCGGCCGGATCGCCCGCAGAAAACCGTAGGGGCGGCCGACGGGAATCGCGCCCACGCGCCCGGCGCCTTCGAGCGGACGCATGCCGCCCGCGGCGGAGACGGTGGCAATCAGCCAGACCTGCGGGTCGGGCCGCACATCGAGGCCGGGCGCGGCAAATGGGCTCACCGGCAGCGACGTAAGCGGAGCCGGGTTGGCGACCGCCGCCCCGGGGCTGCGCCAGCGGCCAGAGCTTGTCGCGCTCGCTGGTAGCGCCGCGGCGGATGCAGCGGATGAGACGGGCGTGGTGGATGGAGCGGTGGGCGATTGATAGCTCCAGGTTGGGTTCGTCTGGCGCGGGGCCGTGTGCCGCACGCCGACATAGGATGATG
>JAICKD010000301.1 GCA_025928125.1 Ktedonobacterales bacterium | reverse complement strand
GCCAAAGTTTGCGGAGTCGGGCGTGCAGCCGCCGGGCTACGTCATCGAATCGGATGCGGAGCTGGCGCAGGCCGAGCGCGCCGCCCAGCCCTCGCGCGCCGCCTCATCGGCTGCGCATGGTAGCCGCCATGCTGGCCAGGCGCGTTGGTCGCGTCCAGCGTGGGAGGCTGCCGCAGCGTTCGCCTGCCTGCTGCTGGCGATGCTCGTCGGCTGGCATGCAGGCCGCCAGCGCCTCCACTGACGGATGTGGGTAAGCGCCCTATTCGCGTCGTTGCCGCACGCAGCGGATTCCTCGCGTCTGCGCAAGCCAGTTTACCGAGACCCGCCTGCTGTACATCGTCTAAGCAAACGTTGGGACGTCCGTGCGCTATCTATGATACTTCACACGAAGTGGACAGCCCTACGGCGCGCCTTGTAAAACCCCCTGATCCACCGCTAGAGCGCTGGTAGAGTAATCAGAAACATCTGCCGCCAGCTATTGCCGCTACGGCATTGAATCCGGCGAATCTACTCGCGAGAAAATACCGCTGGCTAGCTGATTTGGCAGCACTCTACCGACGCTCTAAGGGCGCCTCTTGCGCTTCCAGATACCGCTTGAGGCCCATCCAGATGGATCGCTCCTGGCGACGGCCGATCAAGGAGACCACCGGCGTCATGAGCTTGAGCATACCTCGCGGCGCCAGGTTCCAGGACCACCGCATCCGGGTTCCTTCCGCTACTGGGTCAAAGGTAAGCGTTCCTTGAATGTCCATCGTTGAAAGATGGGTCAACGACGTGTACCGCCGCGGGCGCTCAAAGTCGGTGTACGTAATGGTCATCTCCACCGGTCGACCGCGTGACATCATCTCCGCACGGAACGTGGTCCCGACGCCGATCGGACCAGCCGAGGTCTGTTCCGCGCGGCGCATCTGCGGGTTGTAGCGAGGCTCATTGCGCTCATCGGCGACAAAGTCGAACACCTCATCCACGGGCCGATGGATGATCATTTGCCCTTCCACGTGGGCCATGACGCATGCTCCTCCTTCACTCACTCACGTTTGGCGCCACGCGCGAGCCGATTCAGACCCTCTTTTGTCATGTTGGGAAAGGTGGGCGATGTCTAGCAACGCTCGGCTGCCATGAACCCTGAACGTGTCACTGATTTTGCAATCGGTACATGACGCCGCTCGCATGGCGCCAACCGTGAAATCGTGCGGCCACGCCCCAAGATGACAGAAGCGGGTAAATTACCTCTTCCTAGTCAATCCAAACTGCGGAATGTGGACTGCTCACTGCGGAATGCGGGATATATGGGGGGGCTTTTCGGATCACTCCACTTCTTGCTCCCATGGTGTATCCTTCGCAAACTCCTGTCCGTTTTTGTGTACAAGTGCCTATCTTTTACAGTGGCAATCTGCTATGCTATCGGCGTTACGTTGCCACCTGTGGCGCCGAAACTGTGCGATGGTTGAGAGAGGATCGTAAACCGTGCCTTCAGGACGTACATGGCGCACCATCACCCTGGGTGCAGTTGCGAGTATGACGCTGATCGCAGCGTCGGTGTTTAGTGGATCGGCGGCGTCAGCGCACGCATCGACGCGCACTACACCACCACCCCATGCGGCAGCGCATTTTGCAACAGCAAAGAATGGAAGCTGCAATGGCACGACGCCACCAAAAGTGACATTGGTCCACGCAGCGACACGAGCGGAGGCGCGTGCCGATGTTGCAAAACACCTCGGTGCGGCGGCAGTAGCGGCGTTGGGCGACAACTTCCAGTTGGGTAGCCCCAGCGATGTCGTTCAGAGCAATACCTGCTTTGGCGGCGGGTACAACACCGAGAGCAATCTCTGGGGCGGCATTGTTGCCGACCAGGGCGGTTCCTCCGATAAGGCGTATGGCGCGTACGCCCAGTATCCGATGCGCTACACCAGCGGTGGCCCAACGGTCGCGAGTTGGACGGGCGTCGGCGGGACGTACGGCACCGATCTGGTGCAGGACGGCGCGGATCAAACTATATCAGGCAACAACCTATGGTATGAGTTCTTCCCGAACCCCGCCAAGTATGTTGCGCATCGCGCGGCCAACGGCGCGACGATCTACACCGATGTCTCGGAGACAAGCACGACTAGCCACGATTGGCAAATGTTCATCGAAGATTTGTCGTCGTCGCCACACTACGTGTTCGACAACTACTACACTTTCAATGAAGACTCGTCCACCCACCAGACCGCCGAGTTCATTACGGAGTTTCCGAGCGCGTCTGGCACCATCCCGTACTTCTCCGGTGTGACGTTCAGTCAAGTGTACTGGCAGGACACATTGGGCAATTCGCTTGGGTTGTATAGCGCCTACAGCACTGGCGACTTCGAACTCACCGCGCCCGGCATCTACAACTGTGTCAAGCTGTCCAACTTCACCAACAACGGCCTGCAAACCAACTGGATTAGCAATTCCAGTTGTCCGTATTAGGTCTACTACTCAGTCCAGTTTCGTTTGAACGGCAGGGTAGAGATCATGCAGCTTGGTGCGTGCGTCCGCCGTCGTGAACTGCCAGGTAATTGTACGCTGCTCGGCGTTGCGCTCGGCCTCCAGGGCAGCGCTGCGCTGGCGCAACGTGGCGAGATTGGGGCAGGGACGGCTCAGGCAGCCACGCGCCAGGATGCTGATCTCGATCTCGGCCATATTCAGCCAGCTCCCATGCTTGGGGGTCTGGTGGAACTCGAAGCGCTGGCGCAGGCGGCGCGCCTCCTCGGGCGCGAACGTAGCGTAGAGCGCGGCGGGGCCATGGGTGTTGAGGTTGTCTTGCACCAGGCGGATGACCTGAGCGTCGGGGTACGCCTCGTCGGCCAGGTAGCGCAGTTGGGCGGCGTAGTCCTGAGCAGTGCGGCGCGCGCTGGGCGCATAGTGGCGCCAGCCCCCCAGCGGCTCGACCAGCACGAAGGTGGCCGCCGTGCCCTGGCGCACGTACGCATAGTCGCGCCGCTCCACCTGACCCAGCTTGGCGGGCAGGCTCGGACGCGCCTCCGCATGCAGCACGACTGGCTTCTCGTCCAGGCAGACCACCGGTCGCTGCGGATCGTAGGGCTGGGCATACAGGTCGAGGACGTCCTCCATCGCCGCTACAAACGCGGCGTTGGCCTCGGGAATGCACCACTGTTCGTGTTGCCAGGGCTTCAACTCGTTTTTTTGAGCGCGTGGCGGATGGTTTCGGGCGAGATATGCCCGACATATCCCAACTCGACCGCCTTGGCCGCCAGCAGGCGCAACGTCCAGTGGTCGTGGCCCGCTGGCGCGGCGGTGCAGGCGATGGCCACCACGTGGGCGATCTGCTCGCCGCTGAGCGCGGCGCGCCGACGGGTCTGTGCCTTGTCGTATAGCACCGCCTCCAGGCCACCGGTCGCGTACCGCTGCCGCACGCGCCAGATGGTGGTGGCTCCGACGCTGAACGCCTCGCGGATCGCCGTGTCGCTCCAGTCCGCGTCCAGTTTGAGCAGAATATGCGCGCGGGTCAGCGTGCGCGCATTGGCCCGCCCGCGATGCACAAACGTCTGGAGATGGGCGCGTTCGTCGTCGGACACGTGGATCGAGACCGAGGTTGGCATGGGAAGCTCCTTTCCAATGTCTCACCATACCACCTCCTTTCATATCAATGTGGACTGAGTACTACTCGCCACAGACCAAAAGACAAAACACAATGGCCCTGACCAGGTAAGCCGTCAGGGCCATTGTTGTGGCCTCAGACATCACCTGATCCGAAGACGAGATGATGTTATCCCTCTTTTGTCATGTTGGGAAAGGTGGGCGATGTCTAGCAACGCTCGGCTGCCATGAACCCTGAACGTGTCACTGATTTTGCAATCGGTACATGACGCCGCTCGCATGGCGCCAACCGTGAAATCGTGTGGCCACGCAAGATGACAGAAGCGGGCAGATGTGCGTCCGTTTCGGTCATTGGCGTCGCTGGCGGCAGACCTCACCCCCTGACCCCCTCTCCTCGCAGGAGAGGGGGGATCTGGCGAGGTGTCAGGCGAGCATGTCCCGGTGTGCGCTTGCGCTACCAGGCCGTTGAGGCGACGCGAACTGGAAGAATCGCCATGCAAGCAGCGCGAGCCAGATGACCGTTGGGACAAGCGAGATGAGCGACATGTACAAGCCGATCGTCCCCGCCGTAGCCGGCACGAGCATCAGTACCCCCAGTACGAGGCCGATGTACGCCGTGACGCGGCCGAAGAGGTGGCTGCGCAGCATCACCGTCGCGATGAGCAGTGCGGCGACTCCACCGAGCACATAGCTCACGTCGTATGCGGTACCTTGCCAGATCGCCAGCATCGCCTGCCCCGCTGCGCGTATCGTCGCGCGCTGCGCCTCCGTCGTCGCGGCGGCATATTGGCCGCTGAGCACGAGCAGATTGAAGCCGGTGTTCGAAGCAATGTAGGTTACGATGCTGACCAATCCACAGATGGTCGCCAGCGCCATGACCGGCTCGTGGCCGCGGTGGAGCGCGCCGTAGAGGGCGACGTAAATCACGCCCATCAGCACGTAGGTCACTAGCATGAGAAGATCAAGGTTCATCAGACCCAGCAGGCCATTGCGCTGGAACAGCGTAAACCAGGCGGTGATAGTCGTCAGTGGTGGGTTAGCGATGAAGACAATGACCGCCAGGAAGGTGAGCGCGATCGACAGCAGCGCCGCCGCACCAGCAACGCGGTAGAGTGGCTTCCAGGCAGACTCAACCGGCTCTACAACCGCCGCCTCCGGACGAAGCTCGCTCGCCGATGAGGACTCCGAGATTGACGTGGACATGGCCATGCTCCTTTTGCATTCTCCAGCCTCTCGTCATACTCATGGCACAGCGGCCTCACCATCTTATCTCGACCCTATGCTCTGGGCACACAAAGGCGTCTCAGTAGTCCGCCACCTAAGGCAACGTCAGCCCACGTTTGCGAGGTCCTTGCCCATTTTTCGATGGCTCAGAAGGGGATGCATCGTATTGCAATGGATCAGCCAACAGGTCAGATACACCTTCCCTGTGGTCTGTAACAATCTCCCATCGGACTATGCGAACTAGCCCAGCGCGATGGCGGAGGGCTGCGGGCTGATGCGCGCCGGATCGAAGGCAGCGAGCAGCGCGCGGGGTGTAGCTGGCTCGCCCACTGGCCAGAGGCCGACGCTGGCGGCCAGCGCGCCCACCACCTGCGCGGGCGTCACGCCACGCGCCCGCAGCTCCGCGACCCCAGCGGCGGCG
>JAICKD010000411.1 GCA_025928125.1 Ktedonobacterales bacterium | reverse complement strand
CCTGACGGCGGTCCTAGAGGCAGCGGGTAGCTCGCTGAGCAATGTCGTCAAGACAACCGTCTTCCTGACGAGCATGAGCAATTTCACCGCGATGAATGAGGTCTACGCGACCTACTTTGACGATGAGCCGCCCGCGCGTTCGACCATCGCTGTCGCGGAACTGCCGAAAGGCGCGCAGGTGGAGATCGAGGCAATAGCCGTGCGCAACTCATAGCACAGATGATGGCTAGGCGGATGTGACTTCCATTCTCCCGTCAGCCTCTATGTTCCTCGTCCAGCTGGGCGTTCAGTTCGTCAATGCGGCGGCGGATGTCGTCGAGCGAGGTGACGCCCAACTCCTGCATCTCTTCTTCCAGGCTTTCCAGCCGCTCCAATTCGACCAGCGTGTTGTATTCGCCAGGGTCGAAGTCGTCGTCGCCTTCCAGATCATCTGGCTCGTTCTCGTTGGTATCCCGCGTCCCAGACATGGTTCACCTCCAGCCCGTGCGTGCGCTCATGCCATCACCAGAAACGCCGTCGAAGGATCGAGATAGCTCCAGGTCGGCATGCGGTCCGCGCCGCTGTCGATCAGCGTCGGCGTGTGGCCACTCGCGAGATCGGCGATATACAGGCCCGTCGTGCTGGCGTGTGGCGCGATGAGCGCCTTGCCTTGCCAGAGCGCGCTGCTCGTGCCGACAAAGACGAAGCGGTTGCCCGTCGCATCCCATGGGCTGCCAGCGGCGGGATGCCAACTGCCTGAGTTTGCGATATCGGTTGCTGTTGCTCCCGGAAACGTGATGAGCGGACTTATGCTATGCCGCGCAATATCAACCAGCTGCCAGCCACTGGCGTCCCGCACCAGAATACGTCCATCGGCAGGCGACCACCACGGCAGAGCGGCGGGATCGGCTTCCGTCCACGAGAACACCGCGTGTCCCGGCTGCGCGACGTTCCAGACTGCGAATCCCTGCGTCGTCCGCAGCAGCAGCCGTGAGCCATCGGGCGAAAACGAGAGATCGAGCAAGCTGCTCACCTCGCCCAGAGAACGTGGCTTCCCACCCAGCGGTAGCAGTTCAATCGCGGCTTTTGATTGAGCGCCAGACGCCAGATAGAGCAGCGCCTCGTGCTGTGGCTGCCAGAGGAGTCGCGCTGGACGGTTGCTGTTGGGCATCGTCAGCAACGCGCCCGTCGCGATGACGCTGCCAGTTGTGCCGGGAGCGGCCAGGTAGACATTGCCCTTGCTATCTAAAGAAGCCAGACGACTGCCATCGGGAGAGAGCACGGGCAGCCCAGCGTTTTCGGCGACAGGCTTGCGTGCGATGCCCACAGGCTGATCGGCCTGCGAGACGACGTATGTTGCCCCCGCCAGACCCGTGCCAGCGAGCGACTCACGATAGAGCAGCCGGTTGCCGTCGGCATTCCACCAGGCATCACTGCGCGCCAATCCTGTCAGGTTCGGCGTGATCTGGACAGTGCTGCCACCACTCACGCTGCCCACGGAAAGCTCGCCGGCCGCATCTGGCGAGCCCAACAGACTTAGCGGCTTTGGTGGCGCATATGTCTGGGTGGTACGCATGACGTATTGGTGGTGGTCAGGCGACCAGGAGACGCTGACGATGTTCCCCTCAGCTAACTGCCGAAGCCCCGATCCATCCGGGTTGATCGCCCAGAGCGTCTTGCCACGTAGAAAAGCGATGGTCTCGCTGCCGTTTTGCAGGCCACAGCCCGCAAGCATTGTTGCAGCGAGGCAGACGGTAAGTAACACCCCGCTGACGGCTAGGCCGGGTCCGCGAAGTAAGCGTCGTATGATTGTGTTGATTTCAGTGTCTTTCATTGCGCCGCAATTGTAGCCGGAAACAGCCGCTGCTGGCAAGATACCTCATCTTTTGCCTCGTCGCGTCACCGCGCGGCGAAGATGCTACAGATGAGGTGTTACAATTGCGGGGCAGTACCCCGCCCCATCTGGCGCACCATGAAAACGCATCCAAAGGAGCAGACGTGTGGCAACAACCACCAATCTTCCGCACTGGGATATGACGGTCGTCTATCCGTCGCTGGATTCCCCTGAATTTGCCGCAGGATTCCAGGCTGTCAGTGATGATATCGCGGTGCTTGGGAAACTCTTCGACGAACAACACGTCGGCAAGCACGACCCGCAACCGTTGGACGATGCTACAGTACACGCATTCGAGCGTGTCATCGAACGCTACAACGCCGTGCTCGCAGGATATCGCACGCTCAGCGCGTACATCCACGCCTTCGTCTCGACCGACTCACGCGACAATCTGGCGCAGGCGAAATACAGTGAGTTGCAGGCGCACAGTGTCAAGCTCTATCAGCTTGGTACTCGCTACACTGCCTGGATTGGCTCGCTAGATGTCGAAGGACTCATCGTACGTTCCGCCATCGCCGCCGAGCACGCCTATGCGCTGCGCCAGGCGAAGACTGAGGCGGAGCACTTGATGTCGCCTGACGAGGAGGCACTGGCCGCCGAGCTGAACATCACGGGAGGCAGCGCCTGGGCCAAACTGCACGGCAACATAACCTCACAACTGAACGTGCCGATAGAGGTCGATGGCTCGGTAGAATCGCTGCCAATGAGTGTCATCCGCAACATGGCTGCTGATGCCGATCGCAAGACACGCCACCGCGCCTATGTCGCGGAGCTGGCGGCGTGGGAGCGGGTCGCCGTCCCGCTGGCCGCGGCGATGAACAGCATCAAGGGCGAGGTCAACACGCTGAGCGCGCGTCGCGGCTGGGACACGCCGCTGGATGAGGCGGTCTTCGAGGCGAGCATTGACCGTCAGACGCTCGATGCGATGTTCACCGCCGCTCGCGAGTCGTTCCCCGACTTTCGGCGCTATCTGCACGCGAAGGCGCGCGCGCTTGGTCTGCCCGCGCTGGCGTGGTATGACCTGCTCGCTCCTGTCGGCGCCTCTGGCCGCGTCTGGAGCTTTGAGGCGTCGGAGCAATTTATCGTCGCGCAGTTCGGCAGCTACTCACAGCGGCTCAGCGACTACGCCGCGCGCGCCTTCCGCGAGCGCTGGATCGATGCGGAGCCGCGCCCCGGCAAGCGTGACGGCGCGTTCTGCATGCCACTGCGGGCGGATGAGTCGCGCGTCTTCGCGAATTTCAAGCCGACCTACGACGGTATGAGCACGCTCGCCCACGAACTCGGCCACGGCTACCACAACATGAACCTGACGCAGCGCACGATGCTCCAGCGCAACACGCCGATGACTCTGGCGGAGACGGCCAGTATCTTCTGTGAGACCATCGTGCGCGAGGCGGCACTGAAAGACGCGAACGCGCAGGAACGCATCGAGATCCTGGAGGCGTCACTGGTTGGATCATGTCAGGTGGTCGTCGATATCACCAGCCGCTTCCTCCTGGAGCAAGGTATCTTCGAGACGCGACGCAAGCGTGAGCTTTCGGTTGACGAGCTGAACGAACTGATGCTTCAGGCGCAGCGCGAGACGTACGGTGACGGCCTTGACCCGAATCAATTGCACCAATACATGTGGGCGATGAAGCCGCACTATTACAGCACCGGGCGCTCGTTCTACAACTTCCCCTACATGTTCGGCCTGCTGTTTGGGTTGGGACTGTATGCCCGCTATCGCGCCGACCCTGAGGCATTCCGCGCGCAATATGACGACCTGCTCTCCTCGACCGGGCTGGCAGACGCGGCAACTCTGGCAGCGCGCTTCGGCATAGATACGCGCACGCCTGACTTCTGGCGTGCCAGCCTGGATACAATCCGGCATGAGGTCGACCAGTTCGAAGACGCGGTAAGCGAGAAATAGCGGACGGCGTTGTGGGTCGGACATTGGGCTGGAAACATGGAGGTTCCGGCCCGCTGTTGTGCCAGAACCTCTCCAAAAAGCCAGCAAGATGGGAGAAGCGTAATCCTTCAGAGGCGTGTAGGCTTTGGGCATTGAGACAATCACTCATGTTCAGGAGGGGTTATGGGAAACGTGATTGTTGGGGCGACCATGTCGCTGGACGGGTTTATGAGTGACCGCAATGGCGATGTGAGTCGCCTGTATCCCGACTTTGAGGCATTGCATGGAATAGAGATGTTGCGGGAAGAGATACGGACGACAGGCGCGGT
>JAICKD010000421.1 GCA_025928125.1 Ktedonobacterales bacterium | reverse complement strand
TGTCAGGGGCGCATCCTCGGCGCGCTGGCGGCGGAAAGCGCTGAAGAAGCGGCGAAGCTGGCCGCCAAGGATCTCGCGGGCGTCGAGCATCGTGCGTTCTTCGGTAAACGCGCGCATCTGCCGCACCTGAGTGAAGCGGCTCAAGATGCGCGCCAGCACCACCAGCGCGACGACGATGACGAGAATCGCAGCCCCCCAACGCAGCGCCGTCACCCATTCCGCCGGGAGCAGGCTCGTCGCGACCGCGTTGTGCGCTGCCGGGGCGCAGGTAGCGCCGGGCGTGGCGACGCCGCCTGCGGGAACAGTGGGCTGGCAGGGCGGCGGTGTTGGTAGATTCAGCGGCTTCGGCGGCCCGATCCGGTGGAAGTAGTCCGCCAGCCACTCGATGGGCTTGTTCAGAATCAGGTAGAGCAGGTAGAAGACGGGTGTGAGGATGAACACAATCCCATCGAGCAGACCATTGGCGATATTGCCCGCAGCGATGGCGAGCACGCGCACCGAATCGCGCGAGATGAGCGTCGCCAGCAACAGGGCCAGCAGTGAGAGACCAAGGCTCATGCCCACACTGGCCGCCAGCCATGCCCGCGTAAAGACGGGCGGCATCTCCAGGGGCTGGGCGCCGCGATACGCGCTACGCATCTCGTAGGAGGCATCGCGCGCCTGCGCCAGCGTGAGCCCCATCGTCCCTGCGAAGAGCAGCAACACCAGCAGCAACGTGAGATAGCTCGCCGCCAGTGGGCGCGCCGCTCCCTGGATGGCCGCCGCGCCAGCCAGCGCCGCGATGGTCACGCCCAGCGCCACGACGAAGCGAACGTACATCCGGCCACGAGTCAGGCGTCCGCGCCCCAGCAGCAGGCCACGCCACCACAGCCAGATAATCAGCAGCGCCAGCGCCACCAGCCCGCTGGTATCGCCCCCGTTGACGAGCACGGAGCGGGCGGTCGGCGAGAGCCAGTAGGTGGCAATCAGCGAAAGCGTCCCCAGTCCCGCCACCGCGAAGGTCAGCAGCAGCGTATTCCTGCGCCTGCGTTGCGGGTCATCGTCGGTATCATGGGCGAACAAGACGGCGAGCCAGTGGATGCCGAAGACCAGCAGCCACATCCACCAGAACGGCATCACGGCGCTGTTCGGATCGCCGGAATCATACGCCGCCAGCAACAGCAGCCAGCAGAAGATTGGCAGTGTTTCCAGCGCGCAGGCGGAGGCTATCACTAGTAACCCTGCCAGGCGCTCGACCCGTGGCTGGGTGGGCGGACGCGCGTTCGGCGGCGGCAATGTCGCGAGTTGCCTCATGGCAGCGCCTCCAGACTGGCGCGCGGATGGCTGGCGGAGCCATCCGACGGGGTATCGGGCGCATCGGGCGGCAGCGGCTGCCCATCGGCGTCCAGCCCGCGCTCGGCCAGCGCGTCCCGCATCAACTCGTGCCACTTCGCCGACCCACCCAGCCGGAGCGAGGGTAGTCGGCGGGTCACGAGCGGCGTGTCACCCGTGAGCAGCAGCGTCACGCTATGCCCCGCCGACCGCAGCCGACTGAACACCTCGACGCCCTCACCGCCAAGCGCCTGCGCCGCGCCGACATAGACGACCGTGCTACCGTAGGGCAGGCGGGGCGTCTCCTCGACGACGATATCGTCGATGGGGCGCGGTACGAACGCCACCAGCCGCGCCAGCGCATCCATCAGCCGCAACTGCTGGCCGTTATCGCCAGCGGGCGCGATACGCAGCCGCCCGGCGGAGCGTCGCGCGGTGATGGCCCGCACCCCGCCGATAGTCACTCCCGAATCAGCCGACTGGCCCGCTACGCCGGATTCACCGTCCGCGCTTGCCTGCGGACGCCAGACGAGATCATCGTGCGCCTGCATCGTGCCGTTGGCGCACAGCCCCACCGCGTACCCCTGCTCCAGTCCCCAGGCGGCCACCGAGGCCGCCGCGCTGATTGCCAGCTCGCTCAGGTCGTGGTCCACTCCGACGAACTGGCCATGGCCAAAGAGGCGGTCGTCGCGACCAAAGGTGCGCAGATCGAGGAAAATGGTCAGCGTGTGGTGCGCCGATGGCTCGAAGACCTTGGTATGCAGCGCGCCGGTGCGGGCGGTGGCCTTCCAGTGGATGTGGCGGGGATCGTCGCCCGCGGTATAGTCGCGCACGCCAGCCACCCGTAGCGGGTCGGCCAGCAGACGCCGCGTCGTCGCGAGATCGCCGAAGGGCGCGCGCGCGGGCAGCCCGAACCGTTCGAGGGGCATCACCATTGGATGGACCAGCAGATAGGCTGGCTGTTCGATTACCTGCTGGCGGGTCAGCACGCCAAGGGGGTCGCCGCTCTGCAGCACCATCGGGCCGAAGGTATACGCGCCCCGCTCCAGAATGCGCATCTGGTAGCGGCGCGTCACCCGCTGCATCGCCCAGAGCGAGAACGCATTCGTCAGCGTGGCGCGCCCCGTCTTGAAGCTCGGGCGCACTACCGCGCTGATGATTCGGCATTCCTCGGGTACGTCGTCTTCGAGATCGAGACGTGGCAGCGGCAGAATTTTGCGGTTCTCGATGGTGATGGTAAACGAGATTTCATCGCCGAGCCGCGCGCGGTCCGCCCCTAGATTGCGGCGCACGATTACCTCGCTGAGGCAGAAGCGATACCAGATTTCAGGGATAGCGCCGAGCGCGATCACGGCAAGCCCGGAGACGAAAAGGATCTCATCGCGTAGGGCCAAGCTGACGAGCATCAGCAGCGCGCCCACCAGATACCAGGGCCGCCGCGAGAGGATATTTTCGTCGTTGGCGTAGCGCCGTAGCTGCCTGCGCAGCCGCTCGCCACGGCGGCGACTGCGGTCCAGGTCCCTGTTAACGTAGAACATCGCTGTCTCTCTCCACCCTGGCAACTCTCACGACGCTGGCATCATGGCCTGCGCGACGGCTGTTATCTGGACGCCTGGCGCGGATGGATTCTTTCAATTCTAATTTCAACCGAATTCTCATATGGATGAGCGACACTGTGAGTACGCTTGAGGCCGACAGGGATACGATAGCTACAATAGCATGGAACACCAGCGGGCGCTATCAGCGTCCTATCGGCATGGTGCGTTTCCGCGCGGCGCGCCGCTAGTCAGGCACGGTTGCGCCAGGACATACAATGGTGATTGAATGTGCGTATCGCGAGAGGGTCGAAGCTACGCGATACCCTACGGGCAGAGAGACCAAACAACATGATGACTCACCAGCAGAAGAGCGCCATGCCCGATACAACTGATGCGACTGATAAGACTGATGTGAGCGACGCAACGACCGACGCGATTGAAAACACCTCACCAGCTATGCCGCTGACGACACGCGGCATCTCCGTGGTGCTGCCCGCGCATAACGAGGAGGCCGTGCTGGCCGAGACGCTGGAAAAGTGCATGGCGACGTTGAGCGCGATCGCGCCCGACTACGAGATCATCGTGGTAGACGACGGCTCATCTGACCAGACCGGAGCAATCGCCGAGGAGTACGCTTCGGCCAACCCACATATCCGTGTCGTCCACAACCGTCCCCAGCGCGGCTACGGTGGCGCGCTGATCGCCGGATTCAACGCGATGACGAAGTCACTCGCCTTCTTCATGGATGCCGACGGCCAGTTCGATATTCGCGATCTGGCGCTGCTGTTGCCGCTCCGCGAACAGGGGCATCGCGCGGTGCTGGGCTACCGGCTGCACCGGCAGGACTCGCCGCTGCGCAAGGTCAACGCCTGGGGCTGGAAGCTGCTCGTCTCGACGCTCTTCGCTCTACATGTGCGCGACGTGGACTGCGCGTTCAAGCTCTACGATACCTCGCTCGTCCGCGCGGTGGACGTGACGGCGGAGGGCGCGATGGTCAACACGGAGATGCTGGTGAAGCTAACGCGGATGGGCGTACCCTTCGTGGAGGTACCAGTGCGCCACTATCCCCGCGTGCATGGCCGGGCCAGCGGCGCCAACCTGCGTGTCATCGTTCACGCCTTCGGCGAGCTTTTCCGCCTGCACAGCAAACTGCGCAACTGGCACGCCGATGTTCCCCC